>NZ_JAUYTS010000210.1 GCF_030695085.1 Falsiroseomonas sp.
GGGCCTCGAACTCGAAATACGCCTTCCTCGGCGCGCTTCGGTCGGCGGCGCAGATGGTCAGTTACGAAGTCTCGATGGGTTTCGTCATCGTCACCGTCCTGCTGTGCGTCGGCTCGCTGAACCTGTCGGAGATCGTGCGGGCGCAGGAGGGGATGTGGTTCATCTTCCCGCTCTTCCCGATTTTCGTCATCATGTTCATCAGCGCGCTCGCCGAGACCAACCGGTCCCCCTTCGACCTGCCGGAGGGCGAGTCTGAATTGGTGGCGGGGTTCTTCGTCGAGTATTCCTCGATGTCCTTCGCGCTGTTCTTCCTCGGCGAATACGCGAACATGATCCTGATGAGCGCGCTCATCACCATCCTGTTCCTCGGTGGCTGGTATGGGCCCTTCGGGCTGCTGCCGGCGCTTGGGCCGCTGTGGTTCATCCTGAAGATCTGCTTCTGCCTGTTCATCTTCGTCTGGGTGCGCGCGACCTTCCCACGCTACCGCTACGACCAGCTCATGCGCCTTGGCTGGAAGGTGTTCCTGCCCTTCAGCCTGGTCTGGCTGGTGTTGACCGCCTTCGTGCTGAAGATCTTCGGCTGGCTGCCGGGAGGAGTTTGATCCATGGCAACCCTCGATCGCGTCGCCCGCAGCCTGTTGCTGACCGAGCTGGTCGGCGGCATGGCGCTGACGCTGAAGCAGTTCTTCAGCCGCAAGGCGACCATCAACTATCCGCATGAAAAGGCGCCGCTTTCCCCGCGCTTCAAGGGCGAGCACGCGCTGCGCCGCTACCCGAACGGCGAGGAACGCTGCATCGCCTGCAAGCTGTGCGAGGCGATCTGCCCGGCCCAGGCCATCACCATCGAGGCCGAGCCGCGCGAGGATGGGTCGCGACGCACCACGCGCTATGACATCGACATGACGAAGTGCATCTATTGCGGCATGTGCGAGGAAGCCTGCCCGGTGGATGCGATCGTCGAGGGGCCGAATTTGGAATTCGCCACCGAGACCCGGTCAGAGCTGATCTACGACAAGGACAGGCTGCTGGATAACGGCGATCGCTGGGAAGCGATCCTGGCCCAGCGTCTCACCCTCGACGCGCCGTATCGCTGAAGGGCCAGTCCATGATCGCCGCGCTCTCCTTCTACCTGTTCGCCGCCGTGCTGATCGCCAGCGCGGTCATGGTGGTGACCAGCCGCAATCCCGTCCATTCCGTGCTGTTCCTGATCCTGGCCTTCTTCAACGCCGCGGCGCTGTTCCTGCTGGTCGGGGCGGAGTTTCTGGCGATGATCCTGGTCATCGTCTATGTCGGCGCCGTCGCGGTGCTGTTCCTGTTCGTCGTGATGATGCTGGATGTGGATTTCTCCGCCATCCGCGAGGGCTTCCAGCGCTATGCGCCGATTGGCGGGGCCATCGGCCTGGTGCTGTTCGCCGAGCTGATCTTTGTCTTCAGCAGCTGGACTTTCGCCGAGGATGCGGCGGGGCTCCGGCTCAATCCGATGACTCCGGGCGTGGACAACACCCGGGAAATCGGCCGCATCCTCTACACGGACCACGTCTGGCTGTTCCAGCTTTCCGGCCTGATCCTGCTGGTCGCGATGATCGGCGCCATCGTGCTGACGCTGCGCAACAAGCCGGTGGCGAAGCGCCAGGACATCGGCAAGCAGGTCTCTCGCATGGGTAGCGTCAATCTGCGCCAGGTGCGTAGCGGCGCGGGCCTGGCGGAGACGGGTATCGAGCGGCCGCCGGTGGAGGCGCCGCCGGCACCCACGCGGGTCGAACACCATGGCGGGGGGCACCACTGATGCTGGCCATCGGCCTTTCGCACTACTTGACGGTGGGTGCGATTCTTTTCGTGCTGGGCATCCTCGGCATCTTCCTGAACCGCAAGAACATCATCGTCATCCTGATGTCGGTGGAACTGATCCTGCTTTCGGTGAACCTCAACCTGGTCGCCTTCTCGGCGCAGCTCGGGGATCTCACCGGCCAGATCTTCGCGATGTTCATCCTGACGGTCGCGGCCGCCGAGGCGGCCATCGGGCTTGCGATCGTCGTCATCCACTTCCGCAACCGCGGTACGATCGAGGTGGACGACGTGTCCACGCTGAGGGGCTGAGCCCATGTATGTCGGCGCCATTTTCTTCCCGCTGCTCGGGGCCTGCATCGCGGGCTTCTTCGGCCGCTGGCTCGGCGACAAGGCCTCCCAGTGGGTGACCGTGTTCTTCATGGCCCTCGCGGCCATCTGCGGCAGCCTGGCCTTCATCGATGTGGCCCTGGGCAGCGCGCCGGGCGTCGTGCCGCTGTTCACCTTCATCGATGTCGCCGGCTTCTCCGTCGAATGGGCATTGCGGTATGACACGCTGAGCGTGGTGATGGTGGCGATGGTCACCTTCATCTCGACGCTCATCCACCTGTACTCCGTCGGCTACATGTCGCATGACGCGACCATTCCGCGCTTCTTCGCCTACCTCTCGCTGTTCACCTTCATGATGCTCATGCTGGTGACGGCCGATAACCTGGTGCAGCTGTTCTTCGGCTGGGAAGGCGTCGGCCTCGCGAGCTATCTGCTGATCGGATATTGGTACGAGAAGGAGAGTGCCAACCGTGCGGCGATGAAGGCCTTCATCGTCAACCGCGTCGGCGATGTGTTCTTCATGCTCGGCCTGGCGCTGACCTTCTGGACCTTCCAGTCCGTCGAGTTCGAGACGATCTTCGCCGGTGTCGATGCCGCCCGCACCGCAACCTTCCTCGGCATGCCGGCGCTGGAGGTGATCGCGCTGCTGCTGTTCCTCGGCGCCTGCGGCAAATCGGCGCAGATCGGCCTGCACACCTGGCTGCCGGATGCGATGGAGGGGCCGACGCCGGTTTCCGCGCTCATCCATGCGGCGACCATGGTGACGGCCGGCGTGTTCCTGATGTGCCGCATGTCGCCGGTTCTGGAATATGCGCCGACGACGCTGACCATCATCACCATCGTCGGCGCCACCACGGCGATCTTCGCGGCGACGATCGGCTGCGTGCAGAACGACATCAAGCGCATCATCGCCTATTCGACCTGCTCGCAGCTCGGCTACATGTTCTTCGCCGTCGGCGTCGGCGCCTATCAGGCGGCGATGTTCCACCTTTTCACGCACGCCTTCTTCAAGGCGCTGCTGTTTCTCGGCGCCGGGTCGGTCATCCACGCCATGTCGGATGAGCAGGATATCCGCCGCATGGGCGGCATCTGGAAGAAGATCCCTCTGACCTACGTCATGATGTGGGTGGGCTCGCTGGCGCTGGCGGGCGTGCCGTATTTCGCCGGCTACTACTCGAAGGACATGGTGCTGGAAGTGGCCTTTGCCGCGCATAGCGGCGCGGGCAGCTACGCCTTCGCCATGGGCCTGCTCGCCGCCTTCCTGACCGCCTTCTACTCCTGGCGCCTGATCATCCTGACATTCCACGGTGCGCCGCGGGCGGACAAGCACACGATGGACCACGTGCATGAAAGCCCGTGGACCATGGCGGTGCCTCTGCTGGTCCTCTCGGGCGGCGCGGTGATGACCGGCACGCTGTTCTACGATCTGTTCGTCGGCCATCATCAGGCGCATTTCTGGAATGGCGCGATCTTCACCGCCGCCGGCAACCAGATCCTGGAGGCTGCGCATCACGTGCCGGAATGGGTGCCGCTGGCGCCGACCGTGGTCGGCCTGTCCGGCATCGCGCTGGCCTATGTGATGTACATGTTCGCGCCGAAGCTGCCTGCGATGCTGGCGAATGCGCTGCCGGGTGTGCACCGCTTCCTGCTGAACAAGTGGTACTTCGATGAGCTGTATGACGCGATCTTCGTGCGACCCGCGCAGTATCTCGCGCGGGCGCTGTGGAAGACCGGCGACATGCGGCTGATCGATGGCGTGCCGAATGGCGCGGCCGCCGCGGCGGTTTCCGTCGCCGGCGGTGCGGTGCGGCTGCAATCCGGCCGCGTCGCCAGCTACGCCTTCACGATGATCATCGGATTGGTGCTGTTCGTGACCCTTCTCCTGGTTGGAATGCCCTCCCGATGAATGCCGCCGGCTTTCCCATCCTCAGCCTCGTCACCTTCCTGCCGCTGGCGGGTGCGCTGGTCATCATGCTGGTGCGCGGGGAGGAGGCGGTGGTCGCCCGCAATGCGCGCTGGACGGCGCTGTGGGCCAGCCTGATCACGCTCGCGCTGTCGCTGCTGCTCTGGACCGGTTTCGACCAGACCACGGCGGATTTCCAGTTCGTCGAGCGGGCCGCATGGCTGCCGGAATTCGGCGTCGGCTACCATATGGGCGTGGACGGCATCTCCGTGCTGTTCATCCTGCTCTCCACCATCCTGACGCCGCTCTGCATCCTGGCGTCGTGGGAGAGCATCACCACCCGCGTGCGCGAATACATGGTCGCCTTCCTGGTGCTGGAAGCGATGATGATCGGCATGTTCGCGGCGCTGGACTTCGTGCTGTTCTACATCTTCTTCGAAGCTGTGCTGATCCCGATGTTCCTCATCATCGGTATCTGGGGCGGTGGCCGGCGCGTTTATGCCGCGCTGAAGTTCTTTCTCTACACGCTGGCGGGCAGCTTGCTGATGCTGCTGGCGATCCTGGCCATCTGGTACCAGGCGGGCACGACCGATATCCCGACGCTGATGCAGGAGAGCTTCACGCCGCGCATGCAGTTCTGGCTGTTCCTGGCTTTCTTCGCCTCCTTCGCCGTGAAGGTGCCGATGTGGCCGGTGCATACCTGGCTGCCGGACGCCCACGTCGAAGCACCGACCGCGGGTTCCGTCATCCTGGCCGGCGTGCTGCTGAAGATGGGCGCCTATGGCTTCCTGCGCTTCTCCCTGCCGCTGCTGCCGCAGGCCTCGGCGGATTTCGCGCCACTGATCTTCGCGCTGTCGATCATCGCGGTGATCTACACCAGCCTGGTTGCCCTGGCGCAGGAGGATATGAAGAAGCTGATCGCCTATTCCTCAATCGCGCATATGGGCATCGTCACGCTCGGCATCTTCACCTTCACGGCGCAGGGCCTGTCGGGCGCGCTGTTCACCATGCTGAGCCACGGCATCATCGCCAGCGCGCTGTTCCTGTGTGTCGGCGTTCTCTACGACCGGGTGCATTCGCGGGAGATTGCGCGCTATGGCGGCGTGGCGAAGGTGATGCCGGCCTATGCGCTGGTGTTCATGGTGTTCACCATGGGCTCCGTTGCGCTGCCGGGCCTCGCGGGTTTCCCGGGTGAGCTGCTGGTGATCGTCGGCGCCTTCAAGGTGAACCCCTGGGTCGCGCTCGGCGCCTGCATGGGCATGATCCTGGGCGCGGCCTATGCGCTGTACCTCTATCGCCGCGTGATCTTCGGCAAGATCGTGCGGGAGGATCTGAAGGCGCTGCTCGACCTCAGCCCGCGGGAATACGCCACCTTCGCGCCGCTGATCCTGCTGACCATCTGGATGGGGATCTATCCCTCCTCCTTCCTCAATTTCTTCGAGGCGACCGTGGCCGCGTTGGTCGCGCGCCATGAAGCCGCCCTCGGCGCTGCGCGACTGGCTGGGATGTGATGAGCCCGATGAACTGGACCCTTGCCACGCCCGAGATCTTCCTCGGCATCGCCGGCCTGCTGATCCTGGCCGGCGGCGTGATTCCGAAGAAGGAGACGTTCTTCCCCGTCTCCATGGCCGTGATCGGCGCCTTCGTGGTGACCGCAGTGCTGGTGCTGGGGCAGGGGGAAGGCACGGCCTTTCTCGGCCAATATGTCTCGGACGCCTTCAGCCGCTTCGCCAAGGTGCTGATCCTGCTCGGCGCCGCGCTCACCCTGGTGCTGGCGCTGGACTTCAACGAGAAGGCGGGCATCGGGCGCTTCGAATATGCCGTGCTGATGCTGTTCGCGACGATGGGCATGCTGGTCATGGTCTCGGCCAATGACCTTATGTCGCTCTATATCGGGCTCGAGCTGCTTTCTCTCTCGCTGTATGTCATCGCCGCCTTCGACCGCGACAATCCCCGCAGCGCCGAGGCCGGCCTGAAGTATTTCGTGCTCGGCGCCCTGGCTTCCGGACTGCTGTTGTATGGCTCATCGCTGGTCTATGGCTTTGCCGGCAGCACCAATTTCGATCGCCTGGCGGATGCGCTGGGTGGCGGCACGGCGAGCCTCGGGCTGGTGGTTGGCCTCGTCTTTGTCCTCGCCGGTCTGTGCTTCAAGATCAGCGCAGTGCCGTTCCACATGTGGACCCCGGATGTCTATGAGGGCGCGCCGACGCCGGTGACCGCCTTCTTCGCCACGGCGCCGAAGGTGGCCGCCATCGCGCTGTTGATGCGCGTGCTGGCCGGGCCGTTCGGCGATCTGGCGGCGCAGTGGTCGCAGGTGATCTGGGTGGCCTCGGTCGGCTCCATGCTGCTCGGCGCCTTCGCCGCGATTGGCCAGCGCAACATCAAGCGGCTGATGGCCTATTCCTCCATCGGCCATGTCGGCTACGCGCTGATGGGTCTGGCGGTGGCGAGCGAAGTCGGCTTCCGCGGCGTGCTGGTCTATATGGCGATCTACATGGTGACCTCGATCGGCACCTTCGCCGTGCTGGTCGCCATGCGCCGCAACGGCCGTTCGCTGGAACAGGTGGACGACCTCGCCGGTATCGGCCGCACGGACCCGGCCATGGCGATGTGGATGGCGGTGTTCATGTTCTCCATGGCCGGCATCCCGCCGCTCGCCGGCTTTTTCGGCAAGCTCTACGTGTTCCTGGCCGCGGTACAGGGCGGGTATTGGGTGCTGGCCGCCGTCGGTATCGGCACCTCGGTGGTTGCCACCTACTATTACCTTCGCATCGTCAAGGTGATGTATTTCGATGCCGGCACGGCGCCGCTGGATGCGCGGCCGGCCGGGCTGACGGTGGTGATGACGGCAACCGGCGTGGTCACCGTGCTGTTCTTCCTGTTCCCGGCACCGATCATCGCCGCGGCGCAGGTCGCGGTCGCGGCCATTGCCGGATGAGGTGGTGAGCCTGCCCGCCACGCCGCCGCCCGGCTGGCGGCTGCGTATCGAAGACAGCCTGCCCTCGACCAGCGACCTGTTGCAGCGCCTTGCCGTGGCGGGCGAGCCGGAAGGCCTCGCCATCCTGGCCCGCGAACAGAGCGGCGGGCGAGGTCGCGATGGGCGGGTCTGGTCCAGCCCGCGCGGCAATCTGTATTTTTCGCTTCTGCTGCGGCCGGGTGGACCGGTTCGGGATGCCGGGCGCTGGGCGCTGGTCGCCGGCCTGGTGATGGTGGAAGGCCTGGCGCCCTTCGCCACGGATCCGGCGGCGCTGCGACTGAAATGGCCAAATGACGTGCTGATGGGCGATGCCAAGCTGGCCGGCGTGCTGTGCGAAAGCGCGGCGACGGTGGAAGGTGGGCTCGACTGGTTCATCATGGGGATCGGCGCCAACCTGGCCGCCCCGCCGGCTTTGCCGGACCGTGCGACCATCGGCCTCGGCGCCATCCCGCCGGAGCAGGTGGCGTGTTCGATGCTGGCGGCGCTGGAGCGTCTGCGGGCACTTTGGCGGGACCAGGGCTTCGCCGCCATCCGCACCGCCTGGATGGCGCGCGGGCCGGCGATGCAGGCGCCCCTGACCTTGCGGGGCGGGCGTTCCGGACTCTACGCCGGCCTCGCCGAGGATGGCAGCCTGCTGCTGGCGGCCGAAGGCCGGGTCCATGCCGTGGCGACCGGCGAAGTCGCTTACCGGGAGGCGGGCTGAAAAACATGCTGCTGGCTGTGGATGCGGGCAACACCAATGTCGTCTTCGCGGTGCATGACGGCACCGAATGGCGCGGCCGTTGGCGCATCCGCACGGATGCGGAACGGACCTCGGACGAATACGCGGTCTGGCTGCTGACCCTGTTGCAGCATTCCGGCCTGAAACCCACCGATATCACCCGCTGCGTCATCGGCACCGTGGTGCCGGCCGCGCTGTACAATCTGCGCCGCCTGTCCCGCGAATGGTTCGAATGCGAACCGCTGATCGCCCGCGCCCATCTCGACTGGGGCTTCGATATCCGGGTGGATGCGCCGCATGAGGTGGGGGCGGACCGGCTGCTGAATGCCCTGGCCGCGCATCAATCCTATGGCGGCCCGTTGATCGTGATCGATTTCGGCACCGCCACCACCTTCGATGTGGTGGGCAAGGACGGCGCCTATCTCGGTGGCGTGATCGCCCCTGGCATCAACCTGTCCATCGAGGCGCTGCACCGCGCCGCCGCGCGCCTGCCGCGCATCGGAATCGGCCGGCCGCAGGCGGTGGTCGGGCGGAATACGGTGGCGGCAATGCAATCGGGCATCTATTGGGGGTATGTCGGCCTGATCGAAGGGATCGTCGCCCGAATCCGGGCGGAGCAGGAGGAACATCCGGTCGGCAATCTGAAGGTCATCGCGACCGGTGGCCTGGCCCCCCTGTTTGCCGAGGGCACCACCGTGATCGAAACGACCGACCAGGATACAACCTTGGATGGTCTCCGCCTGTTGGCGACCCGCAACCCAGCCCCCATCTTCACCCGAACCGCGCGACGCGACGACCCCTGAGCCGAACCCTTCCCAGGCGCCTGATGGCGACGGGACAGCGGCGGCCGGGCCTCGCAGAGCGCCCCGATACGACGAACGCTGCATAAGACTGGAACAAGAAGAATGACTGGTGACCTGGCCTTCATCCCGCTCGGCGGGACGGGGGAAATCGGACTCAACTTCAACGTCTACCGCTGTGATGGGGCCCTTCTGGCGGTGGATCTCGGCCTCGGCTTCGGCGGATCGGAGCATCCGGAAGTCGAGGTCATGGTGCCCGACCCGGCCTGGCTGGCCGAGCGACGCGAAAAGCTGGTGGGCCTCGTGATCACCCACGCGCATGAGGACCATGTGGGCGCGGTTGCCCATATCTGGCCCAAGCTGCGCTGCCCGATCTATGCCAGCCCCTTCACCGCCTCCGTTCTGCGCCGCAAGCTGGGTGAGGCCGGGCTGCTGCAGCAGGCGGAGATCAACGTGATTCCGCTCGGCGGCCGCTGGAAGCTGGCGCCCTTCGATCTGGAATTCCTGCGCGTCGCGCATTCCATCGTCGAGCCGCAGGCGCTGGCGATCCGCACCAAGCACGGCACCATCCTGCACACTGGCGACTGGAAGCTGGACCCCAACCCGCTGATCGGCCCGCCGACGGATGAGGCCGCCTTCGGTCGCCTGGGCGATGAGGGCGTGCTGGCGATGGTCTGCGACAGCACCAACGCCATGGTCGAGGGCCATTCGGGCAGCGAGGCCGATGTGCGCCGCAACCTGGCTGCGCTGATCAAGGGGCTGAAGGGGCGGGTTGCCGTCTCCTGCTTCTCCACCAACCTGGCGCGAATCGAATCCATCGCGCTGGCCGGCCGCGCGGCGGGGCGGGAGGTCGCGCTGTTCGGGCGCTCGCTTCGCAACGCCGATGCCTCGGCCCGCGAATGCGGCTATCTGCGCTCCATCCCGCCCTTCCTGTCGGAAGACGATGCGGAGGATGTGCCGGACAACAAGCTGCTGGTGATCTGCACCGGCAGTCAGGGCGAGCCGCGCAGCGCGCTCACGAAGATCGCCGCCGACACCCACCCGCATATCTCGCTCGGCGAGGGGGATTGCGTGATCTATTCCTCCCGCATGATTCCCGGCAACGAACGCGCCATCCTGCGGGTGCAGGATGAGCTGTCGCGCGCCGGCGTCAGGGTGATGACGGCGGATGACCACATGGTGCACGTCTCCGGCCACCCGGCGCGGGATGAGCTGAAGCGCCTTTACCAGCTGGTCCGCCCGAAATACGCGGTGCCGGTGCATGGCGAATGGCGCCACATGAACGAGCACGCGAACCTGGCCGAGACGCTGGGCGCCATCGCCTATGTGATCGAGGATGGCGACGTGCTGCGCTTCGCCCCCGGCAAGCCGGATGTGGTGGAAAGCGTGCCGGTCGGCCGCCTGGCGATCGACGGCGACCGCCTGCTGCGGCTGGATGGCGATGTGCTGGCGGCGCGCAAGAAGATGCTGATGAACGGCGTCATCGTCGCCTCCTTCGTCGTGGATGGTGCCGGCAAGGTGCTCGGCAAGCCGCAGATCTCGGCGCCGGGGCTGTTCGATGAGAAGGGTGAGGAATCGGGGCAGATCGCCGCCGACCTGGCCCGCGCCGTGACCGACATGCCCGGCAATCTGAAGCGTGAGGACGGGTTGCTGCGCGAGGCGGCGCGGACCGCGGTGCGCAAGGCGGTGGGGCGGCGGCTGCGCAAGCGCCCCTCCGTCGAGGTGCATCTGATGCGGGTGTGAGGGTCACATGACCTGGTTCACGGGCTTCATCGTCTACGCGCTGCTGTGGTGGACGGCTCTGTTCATCGTGCTGCCCATCGGGACCAAGCCGGTGGATGCGGCGCCGGAGGATGGCGGCTGGCGCGGTGCGCCGGAAAAGCCATTGCTGCTGCGGAAGGTGATCGGCACCACGGTGCTGGCCGCCGTGCTGTGGCTCGGCGTGTTCGCCATCATGGAAAGTGGCTGGGTCAGCTTCCGCGATGGGTGGTGGGCCTATACCGGCCCTGGCAGTTCCGCAGTGCTGCCGGGACGACCTGCACAAAATTAAGGCGGCAAACTCGCCTCCCCGCGAGTGCCGCCTCATAAAACGCCAGTTTAGATTTGGAAGCCTGTTTTTTGGCTTCCCACAGCGGCGTTTGCTGTTGTGCCGCTTAAGTGCCGAGGCCAATCTAGGTTCCAGAGGGAGGTTGATCCTCTCTCTGCCGTGTGACTGGCGTTTCCTCCCTAAACTCGGGCCGTACCCTCGCGGGTGCGGCCCTTCTTTTTTACCCAGCCACGTTCGGCTTGCAAGCGTTTTCTTAACGACCGAAGCATTTTTCCGCTCTTTCCTTACCCGGATGCTGGGGGTCGGCGTATTTTTATTGCTGCGGTGCAGCACCGCCCGGATGATCCGGGAAAGCTGGGCCGCGCGCCCTGGCGCCGGGGCGGGCCGGGCACTAGTTTGCCCCATCCGATCTCTTTGAGGAGCCGCGTCTTGCGCCTCTCCCGTGCGTTCTTGCCAACCCTGAAGGAAACCCCGGCCGAGGCGACCATCGCCTCGCACCGCCTCATGCTGCGCGCCGGGCTGGTGCGGCAGACCTCCGCCGGCATCTATGCCTGGCTGCCGCTCGGCTGGCGCGTGCTGCAGAAGATCGAGCAGATCGTGCGGGAGGAACAGGACCGCGCCGGCGCGCAGGAAATCCTGATGCCGACCATCCAGTCCGCCGAGCTCTGGCGCCAGTCCGGCCGCTACGACGCCTATGGGCCGGAGATGCTGCGCCTGAAGGACCGGCATGAGCGGGAGATGCTGTTCGGCCCAACCAACGAGGAAATGGTCACCGACATCTTCCGCGGCTTCGCCAAGAGCTACCGCGATCTTCCCCGGAATCTCTACCATATCCAGTGGAAGTTCCGGGACGAGGTGCGGCCGCGGTTCGGCGTGATGCGCGGGCGCGAATTCCTGATGAAGGACGCCTATTCCTTCGACGTCACCAAGGAAGGCGCCCAGCACAGCTACCGCCAGATGTTCCTGGCCTATCTCCGCACCTTCGCCCGGATGGGGCTGAAGGCCGTGCCGATGCGGGCCGATACCGGACCGATCGGCGGCAACCTGTCGCACGAATTCATCATCCTGGCCGAGACCGGCGAGTCCCAGGTTTTCGTGAGCCAGGACCTGCTCGACATGGACGCCCTGGCTGACGCGCCCGACTACGGCGCGGATCTGGCGCCGGCCGTCGACGCCTGGACCAGCCACTACGCGGCCACCGAGGAAATGCACGATCCCGTCGCCTGGGAACAGGTGCCGGAAGCCAGGCGCGTCTCCGCGCGCGGCATCGAGGTCGGCCACATCTTCTATTTCGGCACGAAATACTCCGCCTCCATGGGCCTGTCGGTGCAGGGCTCGGACGGCAAGCCGGTGGTGCCAGAGATGGGCAGCTACGGTATCGGCGTCTCCCGCCTGGTGGGCGCGACCATCGAGGCCAATCACGACGAGGCCGGCATCAAGTGGCCGGATGCGGTCGCGCCCTTCAAGGCGGTGGTGATCAACCTGAAGCAGGGCGACTCTGGCTGCGACGCGCTGAGTGAGCGAATGTACGCCGCGATCCCCGAGGCGCTGTATGACGACCGAACCGAGCGTGCCGGCCCGAAATTCGCCGACGCCGATCTGATGGGCCATCCCTGGCAGGTGGTGGTGGGCCCGCGCGGCGCCGCCAATGGCGTGGTGGAACTGAAGCGCCGCGCCACGGGGGAGAAGATGGAAGTCTCCCCCGAGGATGCGTTGAAGAAGATCCTCGGCTGAGCATGTTCAACGCCTTCGAACGCGCCATCGCCTTCCGCTACCTGCGCGCCCGCAAGGGGGAGCGTTTCGTCTCCGTCATCGCGATCTTCTCGCTGGTCGGCATCGCGCTTGGTGTCGCCACGCTGATCATCGTCATGTCGGTGATGAACGGCTTTCGCATCGAATTGCTGGGCCGCATCCTGGGTCTCAATGGCCATCTCGGCGTGCACGGAATCGAGCGGCCGATCAGCGACTATGATGCGGTCGCGGGGCGCATTCGCGGGCTGCCCGGCGTGGTTTCCGCCACACCGATCGTCGAGGGGCAGGTCCTGCTCACCAGCGATCATGGCGGAGCCTCCGGCGGCCTGGCGCGCGGGGTGAAGCCGGAGGATCTGAGGGCGCGCGGGCTGGTCGCGCAGAACATCATGGAAGGCTCGCTGGAGCGTTTCGAGGGCGATGATGCCATCGTCATCGGCACGCGGCTCGCGCAACGCATGCGGATCACGGTGGGGGACAAGCTGACTCTCGTCTCGCCGCAGGGCCGCACCACGGTGTTCGGCACGGTGCCGCGGGTGCGCGCCTACACCGTGGTGGCGTTGTTCCAGGTCGGCATGCAGGAATACGACAGCAGCTTCGTCTTCCTGCCGATGCCCGCCGCGCAGACCTTCTTCCAGACCGGCGACGCCGCCACGCAGATCGAGGTTTTTGTCCAGGACCCGACCGGTGTGCGCGCGGTGACGCGGGACATCCGCACGGCGCTGCAGGGCACGCCGGTTCGCATCGTCGATTGGCAGGACGCGAATTCCAGCTTCTTCGCCGCGGTGCAGGTCGAACGCAACGTGATGTTCCTGATCCTGACGCTCATCATCATCGTCGCGGCGTTCAACATCGTCTCCTCCCTCATCATGCTGGTGAAGGATAAGGGGCGGGACATCGCGGTACTGCGGACCATGGGCGCCACGCGCGGGTCCATCCTGCGCGTCTTCCTTCTGTGCGGCGCCTCGGTCGGCGTGCTCGGCACGCTGATCGGCTTCACGGTGGGGCTGGTTTTCTGCCTGAATATCGAATCGATCCGCCAGGCAATCCAGGCGCTTTCCGGCACCGAGCTGTTCAGCGCCGAAGTCTATTTCTTGACGCGCCTGCCCGCCGTGGTGGACCCGAAGGAGGTGATGCAGGTGGTCGGCATGGGCCTCGGCCTGTCGCTGCTGGCGACGATCTATCCCAGCTGGCGCGCGGCCAAGACAGACCCTGTGGTGGCGCTGCGCAATGAGTGAAACGCCCGCCCTGGAGCTGCGCGCCGTGACGCGCCGTTTCCGCACGGAAGCCGGGGTGCTGGAGGTGCTGTCCGGTGCCGACCTGGCTCTTGTGGCCGGGGAGATCGTGGCACTTGTCGCCCCCTCCGGCACCGGAAAATCCACCCTGCTGCATCTGGCCGGGCTGCTGGAGAAGCCGGATGCGGGGGAGGTGTATTTCGCCGGCCAGGCCGCCGGCACCCTGGGCGACGATGCGCGCACCGCCATCCGCCGCACCGGAATCGGCTTCGTCTATCAGTTCCACCATCTGCTGCCCGAATTCTCCGCCCTCGAGAACATCGCCCTGCCGCAGATGGCCAATGGCGTGGCGAAGCCTGCCGCCGACGCCCGCGCCCGAACGCTGCTGGCGGATTTCGGCCTGGCGGGGCGGGAGGCGCATCGCCCCGGCAAGCTATCGGGTGGTGAGCAGCAGCGCGTCGCCATCGCCCGGGCGCTCGCCAACAAGCCACGCGTGCTGCTGGCGGATGAGCCGACCGGCAACCTCGATGTCGGCACCAGCGACCGCGTCTTCGCGGAACTGCTGGAGGCGGTGCGCGGGCAGGGGATGGCGGCGCTGATCGCGACCCACAACCCGGAACTGGCCCGGCGGATGGACCGTGTGGTGACGCTGCGCGATGGCAAGGTGGTGGCGGGGTAGGGTGCGCTCAGCGCACCAGATCGGAAATGCCGCTATCCTCGAAGAACTGCGACCGGATCAGGTTGCGGATGTACTCGGCCGATGAGATCACCCGCAGCCGCTGCATGCGCTGCCGCGCAAGCTGCCAATCCGGGTCGCCAAATCGGCCAGACAGATCGGCCAGCCTGGCCTGCATCGTGCCGGCGTCGGTCTCGTCCGGCAGGCGCAGCGGGTAGTCGGCGCCCAGCAACTCCGTCGCTTCCTCATCCGATTCGGCCACCAGGATCACGGCGCCGACATGGGCCGCGACGAAGCCCTTGGTGAAAGGCTTGAATCCGGCGCCCCACATCCTGCGTGGACGGAAGGCGTAGTGCAGGTTGAAGTCAGGCAGCGCCTGATACCAGCCATTCTTGTTCGTGGTCTTCGCTTCCCACACCGTCAGCGCTCCGGACTCCTGGAGTGCGGCCAGATGCGCGGCGTTGTCCGGATTGCCGAAATAGCCGCAGGCGAAGCGTTCCCACTGGCAGGGTGTGGTCGGGATATCGAGATCCACGTGATGCGGAATGTGGATGACGGGCCGGTCCGGGAAGGCCGCCCGAAGATGCCGGCTCTGCAGGGCGGAGCAGGCGATGAAGCCATCCGCCTGGGCCGTGGTGGCGGCGGGCAGCGGGCCGTCGATGAAATCCATCAGCACCGTGCAGCCAGCCTCCCGCAATTGCTGCGGTACGCTCCGGTCCGATTGCATCAAGGCGGTCTTGTTGACGATGGCCACGGCATCACGCGGCAGGTCATCGGAAAAGGCGTAGCGCACGGCGCGGCCGTAATCCGCTGCGACCTCGGCGAAGAGACGGGCCAACTGGCGCCCGCGCAGATGCGCCGAACCGGCGCGCTGCGCCTTGCGGTCCACGACGAAAGCGAAATCCCGCGCCATGGCGGCGCTAGAGAACCCGGCGCCAGGGCTCCCGGTAGGGCGCTTTCTCGACGACGATCATGCTGTTGTAGAAATGCAGGCTGCCAATGCTGTGCGCCATGGCATTGCGTGTGCGGATTTCGCCGGTGCGGCTTTCGGGTGGCGTGCGAAAGCGTTCGCGGCGCGCATCCGGCACCATGAAGTCCAGGGTCAGCTTGTCCGGCAGCGCGCGAAAATAGTCATAGACGTTCAGGCCGGTGTCGCTGCGCTGATAGCTGGGGAAATGGATCGTGTGGGTATCCTCCACGATGTAGCAGCCATCGGGTGCCATGCGCGGAAACACTGACAGGAAGGTGCCAACCATGTCGGCCTGGTTGTGCGAGCCGTCATCCACCACGATGTCCGGCGCGCCGGTTTCGGCCAGCACCATGTCGAGGAAGCCTTCATCGGATTGGGAGCCGAGGAAGACCCGGTTCGCGATGCCCGCTTCCTCCGCGACCTTGCTGTTCGGATCGATGTCGAGGCCGTAGATCCGGGCGGATGGGCCGAAGTATTCGCGCGCCACGCAGAGCGAGCCGCCATTCTGCACACCGATCTCGAGATAGGTCAGCGGCTTCCCGGTGCGGAACCGCGCGAAGTGGCGGTCATACACATCCAGGTAGTGGTCCCACTTGTCCGAGGTAAAACGTTTGGGCGCCTCGAAAATTTCACGATAGGACTTCACCGACAAGTTCCCTGAATGCACGGTGATGATGACGTGCCGGGTGGGGGCGGTGCAAGCGGTCTACCAGGCGCCTCTGTGCGGCGCCTCAGCCTCATCCTCCAGCAGCGGCCCCACCACCTCCACCTGCCGCTGTCCGGCCGCGAACACCGTCCGGCAGGGCAGGTCCATGGTCAGGTTCTCGGGGTGCGGTCCAATCAGCGCCTTCAGGCGCTTTTCCGACAGGCCGAACACCACCCGCCCGATACCGGCCCAGTAGATCGCGCCGGCGCACATGGCGCAGGGCTCGGCGCTGCTGAACAGGGTGGCGGTGGCGCGGACCTCCGGCGGCAGTTCCAGGCAGGCGCGGGTGGCGATCAGCCGCTCCGCATGGGCGGTGCCGTCGCCATGGGGCTGAAAGCCGTTGCCCTGTTCCATCAGGACCTGGCCCTCCGAATCGGCCAGCAGCGCGGCGAAAGGGTGCTGGCCGGCGTCACGCACCTCGGCCGAGAGGGCAATTGCCCGTCGCAGCAGGGTTTCATCATCTGCCATGCCAAGCCCCCGGGCGCGTGGTAGGACGGCGCCATGCGCCCCTTCATCCACCTGCACGCCCATTCCGCCTACTCCCTCAGCGAGGGCGCGATCAAGGCCGAGAAGCTGCCGGCGCTCGCCCGCGCCGCCGGGATGCCGGCAGTGGCGCTGACCGATTCGGGCAATCTGTTCGGCGCGCTGGAATTCTCCCAGGCCTGCACGGGCAAGGGCGTGCAGCCGATCATCGGCTGCCAGTTGTTCCTCGGCCGCAGCGTCACCGACGATGCGGGCCGTGGCGGCGATCCGGCGCGGCACCGGCCGGACCCGATCGTGGCGCTGGCGCGGAATGCCGAGGGGCTGGACAATCTGCAGCGCCTGTCCTCGGCCGGTTTCCTCGGCAGCGATATCTCCGGCATGCCCTGCATCGGGCTGGAGACGCTGGACCGGCACCGCGGCGGCCTGATCCTGCTGACCGGCGGCACCACCGGCCCGCTCGGACGCCTTCTGGCGGAAGGGCGGCGCGATGCCGCGGCGAAGCTGCTGGCGCAGTTGCGCGACATCTTCGGCCAGGATGACCTGGTGGTGGAACTGCAACGCCATGGCATGGCGACCGAGAAGATGGTGGAGGCCGGGCTGCTGTCGCTCGCGGATGCCGCCGGCCTGCCCATCGTCGCCACCAACGATGTCTATTTCGCCGAGGCCAAGATGCACGCCGCGCATGACGCGCTGCTCTGCATCGCCGAAAGCCGCGTGATCGCGGAGCCCGACCGCCGCCGCGTCACCGCCGAGCATTTCTTCAAATCCACCGAGGCAATGCGCGCATTGTTCGCAGACCTGCCGGAGGCCTGCGACAACACGCTGGCCATCGCGCAGCGTTGCGCCGTGATGGCGGAATCGAAGAAGCCGGAACTGCCGATCTGCCCGAAGGTGATGGAGGGCATGACGGAGGCCGAGACGGTCTTCGCCATGGCCAGGCAGGGCCTGGAAGGCCGGCTTGATGTGCTGGAACTCGACGAGGCAGCGCGCGCGCCCTACCGGGAACGCCTGGCCTACGAATTGTCGGTCATCGAGAAGATGGGCTTCTCCGGCTACTTCCTGATCGTGGCTGACTTCATCCAATGGGCCAAGGCGCAGGGCATTCCCGTGGGTCCTGGCCGTGGCTCGGGTGCCGGTTCCGTCGCCGCCTGGGCGCTGCTGATCACGGATCTGGACCCGATGCGCTGGGGCCTGCTGTTCGAGCGCTTCCTGAACCCCGAACGCGTTTCGATGCCGGACTTCGACATCGACTTCTGCCAGGACCGCCGCGACGAGGTGATCGACTATGTCCGCCGCGAATATGGCGAGGACCGCGTCGCGCAGATCATCACCTTCGGCAAGTTACAGGCGAAGGCGGCGGTGCGCGATGTCGGCCGTGTCATGGGCCTGCCCTATGGCCAGGTGGACCGCATCGCCAGCCTGATCCCCTTCAACCCGGCGAAACCCGTGACGCTGGCGCAGGCGATCGAGGGGGAGCCGAAGCTGCAGGAGATGCAGCGCAGCGACGAACAGGTGCACCGCCTGCTGGAAGTGGCGCAGGAACTGGAGGGGCTGTACCGCAACGCCTCCACCCACGCCGCCGGCGTGGTGATCGGGCGGCGGCCGCTGGTGGATATCGTGCCGCTATACCGCGACCCGCGCAGCGACACGCTGATCACCCAGTACTCGATGAAATATGTCGAGCAGGCCAGCCTGGTGAAGTTCGACTTCCTCGGCCTCAAGACTCTCACAGTGCTGCAACGCGCCGTGCAGTTGCTGGCGGGGCAGGGGGTGACGATCGACCTGGATCGCATCCCGCTGGATGACGCCAAGACCTACGCCATGCTGGCGCGTGGCGATGCGGCGGGCGTGTTCCAGTTCGAAGGCCAGGGCATGCGCGACTGTTTGCGCATGATGCGCCCCGACCGCTTCGAGGACCTGATCGCGGCGGTGTCGCTGTACCGCCCGGGCCCGATGGCCAACATCCCCGCCTATTGCCAGCGCAAGCATGGCGAGCCCTGGGCGGCGCCGCACCCGAAGATGGCGGCGATCGTGAGCGAGACCTACGGCATCCTGGTCTATCAGGAACAGGTCATGCAGATCAGCCAGGAGCTGGCGGGGTATTCGCTCGGCACCGCCGACCTTCTGCGCCGCGCCATGGGCAAGAAGATCCGCTCCGAGATGGAGGCGCAGCGCAAGATCTTCGTCGAGGGCGCGGTGGCCAACGGCGTGCCGGATGCCAAGGCCGGCGAGATCTTCGACCTGATGGAGAAGTTCGCGGAATACGGCTTCAACAAGTCGCACGCGGCCGCCTATGCCCTGGTCAGCTACCAGACCGCCTGGCTGAAGGCGAACCATCCGGTCGCCTTCCTCGCTGCCTCCATGTCGCTCGACCTCGGCAACACCGACAAGCTCGCGGGGCATATGCAGGAGGCATCGCGCCTCGGCATCGCCGTGCTGCCGCCGGACATCAACCGCAGCGGCGCGGAATTCCGCATCGAGGCCAGGGAAGATGGCACGGCCGCCATCCGCTTCGCGCTGGCCGCCGTGAAACGCGTCGGCCTCGCCGCGATGAAGGACCTCGTGGCGCAGCGCGATGCCGTGGCGCCCTTCGCGTCGCTGTCCGAATTCGCCGGCCGGGTGGACCCGAAGCTGCTGAACAAGATGCAGCTGGAGAACCTCGCCAAGGCCGGCGCCTTCGACAGCCTGGAGCCGAACCGCGCCCGCATGGTGCAGGGGGCTGAGCAGGTGCTGCGCGCCGCCCAGGAAGCCGGCGAGCGACGGCTGAACCCAACGCGCGACATGTTCGGCGCCGAGACCGCGCCGCCGCCGCTGCGCCTGCCGGATGTGCAGGATTGGCCGGAGCTGGAGAAGCTGGGCTACGAGGCCGATGCGGTGGGTTTTCATCTATCGGCCCATCCGCTCGATACCTACCGTCGCGTGCTGGCCAAGCTCGGCGCCGTGCCGTCGTCGCGCATCGCGGATCGCGCCCGTGGCGGCTCCGGCCGCATGAAGCTGGCCGGCACCGTGATCGCGGTGAAGTCCGGCCGCACCAAATCCGGCACCAAGATGGCCTGGGTCCGCTTCAGCGACGCCGAGGGCAGCTTCGAGGTCACCTTCTTCAGCGAAAGCCTGGCGCGTGCCGATGGCATGCTGGCCGAGGGCACGGCCCTGCTGGTCACCACCGAAGTGCGGCTGGATGGCGACACGGTGCGGCTGACGGCGCTGGAGCTGGAGCCGCTGGAACGCGTCGCGCAGGGCATGGGCCAGGGCATCCGGCTCTGGCTCGACCAGAGCGGCGCCATCAATCCGATCCGCCTGATGCTGGACCGCGAAGGCAAGGGCCGGGGCGAGGTGCGAATCGTCTCCGTCACCGGCCCGGGGCAGGAGGTGGAGATCGCACTGCCCGGCCGGTTCAACATCTCGCCGCGGCTGATGCAGGCGATGAAGGTGGTGCCCGGCGTGGCGGATGTGGCGGAGCTTTAGCCCCCTCGCGGACTGCGCTTTGGTAAGCTACCAATAGGCCGCCCGCAGGAGGGGGTCTGTTCTGTCGCACGGCCATCATCCCTTGCTCGATCTCTCCCCCGACCGCCGCGCCGCGGCGCTGATCGAGGCCGGGCTGCATCAGGTGGAGGCCGCACGCCTGCGCACCGTCGCCGCCCCCTTCCTGGACCGGCTGGACCCGGATGCCCGGCTGTTCGGCGAACACCTGGTCGAGGAAATCGCCCGGCTTTCCGCGCAGGTCGAGGCGCTGTCCCAGCTGCGGCAGGCCGATGCACTGTCCCGCGCCGAGCGCCTGCGGATCGACCCGCTGCCCTTCATCCCCGCCGCGCGCCGTGAGGCCGCCGCCGGGCCGGAAGCAACGCCGGAGGCAGGCCCGGTGGCCTTCGACGTGGCCTCCGAGGATTTCATCGGCTTCGGCTGGTACCCGGCCGAGATGACCGATGCCGGCGCGCTGCGCTGGTCCGGCGCCGCGCGCTGCGCCACGGCGCAATTGCCGGCGCTGGGCGGCGGCGCGTTGCGGATCACGCTGGCGCTGCGGGCGCCCTTCGGCGCGGCGCTCGACCTGGCGGCGCAGGATATCTTCCTGGATGGGCTGAAGCTGGACCTGACGGTGCTGTCGCAGGATGGCGCGATGGCGACCTGCCAGGCAGTGGCGGTGTTGCCGGCGCTGCCGGCCGGATCACGCATCTCCCTGCTGCTGCAAGGCGACCGCTTCACCGACCCGGCCACCGGTCCGCTGCGGGACAGCCGCACCCTGGGCCTCGGCCTGGGCTGGCTGCGGATCGAGCGCGAAGGCTGATGCAGCCGACGGCACGGCGCATCATTGTCACTGGCGACCTGCTGCGGCCGCAGGACAAGCTGTTCAAATCCTCGCAGAATGGCAACATCCAATGGTTCCACCGCCTGGTGCGCCGCCCCCTGGCCGCGGCCACCGGCCTGCCGGTGCAGGGGCTGGTCTGGGATGAACCGGGCATCGCACCGCCCGGCAGCGACATCCTCGGCTTCGACACGCCCGCCTTCTACGCCGCCTGCGGCGCCGCACCGGATATCGAGGGCTGGGTCGGACTGTTCGACGCGATGGCATTGCCGCGCGACGCCGCCGCCATGCTGGCCAGCCCCTTCGCCGGCGCCGCGGCGGTGGTGGGGTTCGAGCTGACGGAGTTGCAGAAGCGGCTGCTGACACTGGCCGCCATCCCCTGGGTCGATGTCAACATCCACCCCTACCGCTTCGGCCCGGACGTGCTGTTCGCCATCCAGACCGACCACCCGGAGATCCTGGCGCGGCTGATCCCGCACCATGCCGAGGACCATGTCTTCGAACCCTGGGCCGATCTGCTGGCCGCCACGGCGGTGAAGATGCCGCCGCGCGTGCCGGTGGAGACACCCTGCCTGCTGGTCGGCCAGACCCAGGTGGATCGCGCGCTGATCAGCAACGGCAAGCTGCAGGACCTGTCGCATTTCGCCCCGGCACTGCACGCGGTGCTGGGCCCCGAGGGCCCGGTGCTGTTCAAGCCGCACCCCTACAACGCCGATGGCTTCGGCCTGCACAATGCCGGGCTGCGCCTGTCCCGCATCCGCCAGACGCGGGAGAATGCCTATGTGCTGCTGGCGCAGGATGCCATCCGCACCGTTGTCGGCGTTTCCTCTTCCGTGGTGGCGGAGGCGCGGTTCTTCGGCAAGCAGGGTGTGTTCCTCGGCACGCCGCCGATGCGGATCGCGCCGCGCCGGGCGGATATCGCCCCCGGAAGCCATGCCAGCGTGGTGGATGCGTGGCTGTCGGCCGATTTCTGGCGCGACCTGCTGGCCCCGGTGCTGGCGGTGACCGCCTGTGACGGCCGCCGCCCGGTGCTGCCGCCGAATGCGCTGCGGACTTCGCTGCGGCAATTCTGGGGCTGGGACGAGATCTTCTTCCAGCTACCCTGGGATCTCGCGCAAGGGCGGGCCCAGGCACGCGGCTGAGGCTGGCTTCCCTTTCCCGCATGGCGGGGAGTTGCGGCACGGCCGCGACGCCGAAGGCTGGTGGCCGGGTCGGGGCCGGCTATGCCGCCTCCCGCGGTTCCTCACCGCTGAAGAAGGGCAGGAAGGCGCCCAGCACCAGGTCCGGCCGCTGTTCCGAAGGGTAGTGCCCCGTTGGAATGGCCCAGCCGCGCAGATCCGGGGCCCAGGGCCGCCAGGCCTCCATCACCGCCAGGTGCCGGCCGACATGGCTGTTGCTGCCCCACAGCACCAGTACCGGGCAGGCGATCTGCCGCTTGCCGAATTCGGCGCGGTCCATCTCGTAGTCCAGCGTCACCGTGGCGCGGTAGTCTTCGCACACCGCATGGATCTGTTCCGGCGTCGTGCAGCGCGCATATTCGGAGAACGCCACCGGGTCGAAGATCGAAAGCCCGACGCCTTTCTTGTTCAGCTTGTAGTTGATGTAATAATCCAGGTCGGCGCAGAGCAGCTTCTCGGGGAACGGCGCCTTCTGCGCCATGAAGAACCAGTGATAGCTCTCCAGCCCCCAGCCGAGGGTGATGTTGGACAGCAGGTGCCAGGTCGGCACGATGTCCAGGGACGCCAGCTGCGTCACGCAATCCGGATGGTCCAGCGCCATGCGGAAGGCCACCCGCGCGCCGCGGTCGTGGCCAGCCACGCCGAAGCGCGTGAAGCCCAGCGCGCGCATCACCTCCACCCCATCCAGCGCCATGGCGCGGAAGCTGTAGGCGGCGTGGTCGTCGCCGCCCGGCGGCTTGCTGCTGTCGCCATAGCCGCGCAGGTCGATCAGCACCACGGTGAAGTGGCGCGCCAGCTCCGGCGCCACGCGGTGCCAGCTCACATGCGTCAGCGGGTTGCCATGCAGCAGCAGCAAGGGCGGGCCGGACCCGCCGATGGCGGTCATGATCTCGGCGCCGGATGTGCGGATGCGCTGGTGGCGAAAGCCGGGCAGCAATGCGGCGGCGGCCTCACTCGGCGGCTGCGAGTCTCGGGACATGGATGGTTCCTCCGCCAGCAGGCTTGGCCGGTGGGGCAGCCGGGTCAAGGCTCCATCTGTGGATTTCAGGTGGATTGGATTGGGGTCGATGAGCTGGATCGCTTAGGATTGTCCATCCTTAAGTGGTCGGGCGATGATCTGGGATATTTGTATGGGAGATGTTGATCGTGCGGGATGATCGTCGGGACGAGCCCCTGTCCCCCCACCCGGCGCCTGGCGCCGTCGGCCTGAACGCGATCGGCCTTAAGCACGGCAGCGACAAGGCCTCACGTATCCATAACTATCTCCGCACCTACGAATTCTTCCTGCAGGATCAGCGCGAGGCAGAGATCGAAGTTCTGGAAATCGGCGTCAATGATGGCGCCTCCCTGAAGACATGGGCGGAGTATTTCCCTGCCGCCCGCATCCTCGGCGTGGACCGTGATCCTGCCAGCCGCCGACACGCCTCCGATCGTGTGCGGATCGAAATCGGTAATGCTGGCGACGCGTCATTCCTGCTGAAGCTGGCGGGTTCCGCGCGTCCGAACGTTATACTCGACGATGGCACCCATCTCTGGGAAGAGCAGATACTCGCGCTGCGCATGCTCTATCCGGTGCTGCTGCCCGGCGGACTCTTCATAATCGAGGACATTCATACGAGCTTCGGCGACGCACATCGCAAGCGCTATGCGGGCAACGCCGCATTCTCCGCCTTCGATGAGGTACGAAGGCTTGCGGAAGGACTGACCGGAGGCGCTCTCGTCGCGGAGCCGCAGAAGGATGAGTTCCATACTTACTTCAAGGCCACCGCAGAGATGGTGGTATTTCTGCGGAACGCCGTGATCATTCGAAAGGCGCCGCGGGCAGAGCATCCACGGCTACGTGCCAAGCTGCGACTACGGTCCCTGGCGGAAGCAGCGCCGGAAACGCGTGACCTGGATTCGGGCGGCTCCTATTCGCGCATCACGCCACGTATCGTCACCGCGCCCGATGTGATTTTTCGCACCGTTACTGCGCAGAGCAGGGAGATCGTGGAGCCACCGAAGGCGCAGGTCGCCAGCTTGCAGAATTGTGTCGTCATGGGCGATGGCGTGGTGGTCACCCGGCAAGGCGTCATCATCCGGGAGAGCCTGATCAACCAGCAACAGGCGCTGCGTTTCGCAGGCTGCTTCCGCCCCACCCCGAAAGCCGGCTTCGCCACGTTGGAGAATGTACCGAGCATTTGTCCCCTACCGGCCGATACGACACATGTGCTGCTCAAGCAGCGCTGGGACTCGAATTACGGACATTGGCTGGTGGAGAGCTTGCCGCGGCTGGACCTGGTGCGAGAGATCGCCGACCTCACCCAGTGCCACTACATCGTCCGCAAGACCATTTCCGAACAGATGCGCCAGGTTATGCTCGACTGCCTAGCGATCTTCGGCATCACCGAGGCACAGGTGATCTTCGCGGATGATTTCCCGCTTTCTGTCCCATCCCTGATCTACCCAGCGCCGCTGACCGTACAGCCATGGGTCAAGGCGCCTCGCGTAGTTCGCACGCTAGAGCGATTGGCAGCCGAGGCGATCGGCCCAACTCCCCCGGGTGAGCGGCGGCTCTATGTGCAGCGCAGTGGCCCGCTACGACGGAAGATCTTGAACCAGGACGATGTGGTCGCCATGCTGGCAACACTCGGATACGAGGTGGTCTCGCCCGAGGCGATGACGCTGCGAGAGCAGATGGCGCTGTTCGCCTCGGCCTCTCATATCGTCGGCAACCTTGGCGCCGCGCTCACGAATATCGCCTTCGCACCCGCCGGGGTACGTTTGCTAGCGCTCACCACCGAATTCATGATGGATGACTTCTTTTACGACCTGATATGCCACAAGCGCGGCGAGTACTGGAGCTTGCATGGCAAGGCGAACCGGCCAGAACTCGGCATGCAATCCGACTTCACCATTGACATGGCGGCGCTGGGGCCACTGCTGGAACAATTTGACAGCCTGCGTTAAGGCTGAACTAGGCATGGTGGGACGTCGCGCCAGCGCAGAGTGCGCGCATAGCGCGCCCGTCAGCATCAGCTCCGCTATCGCTTCACGGCAGTTGCGGCATCGAGCGCCGCTAGGAATTCCGCACGCCCCATGACATCGCGGATGCTGGCGCCGAGTGTGGCGCGCAGTTCCGGGTCGGTCGCCTGGACCATCACCCGCGCCAGATCGACCGGCGCGGCGCGCTTGAAGTGTAGCCCGTCCACGCCGCGCTGCACCTTCTCCGCCATGCCGCCGATGTCGGAGACGATCAGCGGCGTGCCGGCGCGGCGGGCTTCCTGGATCACCACCGGCGAATTCTCCCACCATACGCTCGGCACCACCACCCAGCCGACGGAGCGCATAAGGTCCAGCGCATCCAGCGGGTCGTAGCGGCCGGCGAAGGTCAGGCTGGAGCCGGCGGCTTCCACCATCGGCTCCAGCGTCGGGAACAGCCGCAGCACATCCTCCCGCTCCGCGCCGAAGACGGTCAGCACGATATCGGGGTTGCCGCGCAGCGCCATGGGCAGCGCGCGCAGCAACACGTCCAGTCCCTTGAACGAGGTTGGCTGGCCGAAGAAGCCGAAGCGATGCGCCATGGCCTGTGGATCGGCCGCTTCGCGCGGCTGCGCCAGCATGGCGTCGCCCAGATAATTCTCCAGCACCGGATCGCGCGGTGCGGTCAGGCCCCAGTCGCGATAGCGGCCGCGGATGAAGTCGCTGGGATGCAGGATGGTATCGAAGCGCGACAGCACCGCCATCAGCGTCGCCTTGCGATAGGCGAAGCGTTCCAGCGTCTGGTCCGGGAAGCAGGCCAGGCAGCGCAGCGGTGATTCGCGCCGGCACAATTCGCGCGACCGCGTCTTCACCATCTGGCCGTGATGCAGGCAGATCGCCAGCATCTCATGCATGGTCATGACGAAGCGCGCATCCGGGCGCGCGGCCATCAGCGCATCGATCAGGTCGGTGCCGAGGCGCCAGTAATGATGGAAGTGATAGACTTCGCAATCCAGCGCCGCGAGGAAGTCCACCAGCACGCCGCGCTGATAGGTGTCCTCCCAGGCCAGCCGGTCCTCCGCCATGCCGGCGAAGGAATAGACGTACTCGCCGGGACCGAAGGGCATCACCGTCTCGATCGGGCGGCTTTCGGCGTATTGCGTGCCAACCTCGCTGGCGCCGACGAACACCACGTCGCGGCCGGCGTCGCGCATCGTCTCGAATTGCCGGTAGGCCGCCAGCTCTCCGCCGCCCTTGGAGAATTCGGGGTGCGAATGGGCGATGATGCAGACCCTGCCCATGGCGGTGGCCGGGCGCGTCCTGGGTGGCTTAGCCATGCAGGGCGGTCTCCGCGGGGCCGGTGGACCACAGCCGGGCCAGATGGGCGTTGACCACTTCCGCCGCATGCGGGCTGCTCCAGCCGCGCTGGACCGGCAGGAAGGCCGGCTCTCCGGGCTGCATCCGGTGCAGGCGCAGCAGCCGGGCCAGGCTGTCCGCCAGCGCCGGTTCGCAGCCGGCGCTGGCATGCAGCGCCAGCAGCCGCGCCAGATCCGCCGCGCCCAGCGGACGGGAAAACGCCGAAGCCGGCCGCCCGGCAGCCACGGCAGCGGCGAAACGCGGGGCTTCCACCGCCAGCACGCCGGCGCGGCCTGCGGCCTGCCGCAGCGCCTGCACGGCGGCGGCGCCCAGCGTCACGGGAATGCGGCCGCGGCGGATGAAGGGCTGCGCCACCGCCTCCGCCGCATCGCCCATCACCAGAAGTCGGTCGCAGCGCCCCTCGAATTCCGGCGCCGTTACCTGGAACAGCCGTGCCGCCAGTGGGTCATCCGCGCCCAGGATCAGGCCGAGGCGGGGCAGGTGGCCGGCGGCATCGGGGGCGGCACGCTGCGCCGCCAGGCTTGCCAGCGGCGGCGCCCACAGCGCCTCCCGCCGGGCCACGACCAGCCGCAGCAGGTCGAGCGCCGCGGCGCCGGCGGCGTCGCCCGGTTCGGCGAAGGGGGTGGTGCGGCAGATCGAATCCAGCAGGTCCGGCACCGTCGCGGCGCGCGGACGGCAGCGCAGGAAATGCACCAAGTCGGGCCGCATCTGCACCCGCAGAACCAGTTCAAGCGTCGAGAGCCGGTCGAGCCATGCGGGGTCGATGCGCGCCTGGCCGACCAGCGCCTGCGGCAGTGCCGCGACATGCCAGTCGAGCAGCGGCACGGCCACCGGCTCCGCCCGCCCGGCCGCATCCGGACGCTGGCCGATGGCTACCATCTCCAGCCGCGCTTCGGGGGGGAAGGCGGCGCTGCCGCGCACCACCACCATTACCTCCCCGGCCAGGGAGGTCAGGGTCTCGGCTTCCTCGATCTCCGCCAGCGTCTCGACCATGCGGCCGCGCACGGGGTTCAGTCCGGCGAGCCAATCGCCAAAGCCGCCGAAGGGGCGCTGCTGCCAGCCCAGCAGTGGCTGAAGCGCGGGGTTGGCGGCGCAATCCGCAAGCAGGGCAAACCCCGCCTCCGCCGGCCAGGCGGCCAGCAGGCCGGCCAGCGCGGACTCACCTGACCCTTCGCCGGCAATGTCGGTGCGCTGGTCACCGGCCTGCAGGACCAGCCGGGTGCCGGGGGGCAGGGCATCGGTCACCAGCGCGAAAAGGCGGGCGGGGCGCGGGCTGTCGGGCTGGGCCGGCTCCGGGTGAAAGCGGGCCTGCATGATTGGGCAGGGCTGGCCGCCCGGCGCTTCCAGCCACAGGGTCGCCTCCGCATCGGCAGGCGCCCGAGCCGAGCCAAGCAGCAGCCGGCCGCCGCCCTGCAGCGCCACCTCACATGCCAGGCCGAGCTGCAACGCCTCCCCGCTCTGGCCATCCTCGAACGGGCGAAGCACCAAACACCCTCCTGCCGGCCCCATATCCGGCGCCGTCAAACGGGCTTCGGCCGCCCGTGTCAACCACGGCATCAGCCGGGCCAATCAAACGGGCAAATCACACGGGCCAGTCAACCGGACCGGTCAAGTGCGGCCGGGGGCGGGCGGTGTCGTCACCGGGCGGGGTCGTCACCCTGCGGCACCCCAGGCGATGAAGGCGCCGTTGCGGAAGCCCGCCTGCGCCTTGCCGTAGCCGAAGGGCGCGCCATCCGGCGTCTCCACCCGCCCACCGGCTGCCTCCAGCACCGCCTGGCCGGCGGCGGTGTCCCATTCCATGGTCGGGCCGAAACGCGGATAGACATCCGCCACGCCTTCCGCCAGCAGGCAGAACTTCAGGGATGATCCGATGGCGCGATGTTCGCCGATCGGCAGGCGGGCCAGGTAGGCTTCGGTCTCCGGGTCCATGTGCGACCGGCTGGCCACCGCGGTCCAATCGGTGGCCGGGCAGCGCCGCGCGCGGATCGGCCGCCAGGTGGCGCGCCGAGGATCGGCACCGGGCGGCAGCGTCGCCATCTCCGCCCCCAGCCCCGCCGCGCCGCGCCAGATGCGCCCCAGCGCCGGCGCATAGACCACGCCGCAGACCGGCCGCCCGGCCTCGATGAGGGCGATGTTCACGGTGAACTCGCCGGAGGGGCCGAGGAATTCCCGCGTGCCGTCCAGCGGATCCACCAGGATGAAGCTGGCCCCCGGTGGTGGCGCGACGCGGGCGGCATCCTCCTCCGACACCACGGCGATGCCGGGCGCCGCGGCGGGCAGGCCCGCGGCGATCACCGCCTCCGCCGCCAGGTCCGCCTCCGTCAGCGGTGAGCCATCCGCCTTCGCCGTCACGTCATGCGGCCGGGCGCGGATCTCGACGATCCGCGCCCCGGCCTCGGCCGCGATGGCGGCGAAGCGCATGAGGAGGCTGCCGTGGTCGGTCATGGCGCGTCGGGTCCCGGGTCACATCTTGCCGCATCGAGGGTGGTCATGGGATAGCCGAAAGGGCAAGCAGGGGCGTGCAGGAGACATTCGGACCCGAAATGGACAGCCACCGCCACGCCGCCATGCCGAAACAGCCTGGGCCTGACCAGCGTGGCCTGCTGCGCTTTCTCACCTGCGGCTCCGTCGATGACGGCAAATCCACACTGATCGGCCGCCTGCTGTTCGACAGCCGGCTGATCATGGAGGACACGCTCGCCGCCATCACCAAGGACAGCCGCAAGCACGGCACGGTGGGGGAGGAGGTGGACCTCGCGCTGCTGGTGGATGGGCTGGAGGCGGAGCGCCAGCAGGGCATCACCATCGATGTCGCCTACCGCTTCTTCGCCACGCCGCGCCGCAGCTTCATCGTGGCGGATACGCCGGGGCATGAGCAGTACACACGCAACATGGCGACCGGCGCGTCCAACTCCGACCTTGCCATCATCCTGTGCGATGCCCGTCGCGGCGTGCTGACGCAGACCAGGCGCCACGCCTATATTTGTTCGCTGCTCGGCATCCGGCATGTCGTGCTGGCGGTGAACAAGATCGACCTGGTGGGCTTCGACCAGGCGGTGTTCGACCGCATCACCGGCGATTTCTCCAGATTCGCCGCGGGCCTCGGCTTTCATTCGATGATGCCGATCCCGGTCTCGGCCCGCTTCGGCGACAATGTCTCCAGCCCCTCCGGCAACACGCCCTGGTATCGCGGGCCGACGCTGGTGGCCCATCTGGAACAGGTGGAGCCGGAGGCCGAGGCGGCATCGCGGCCTTTCCGCTTTCCTGTGCAGTGGGTGAACCGGCCGAACCAGGATTTCCGCGGCTTCTCCGGCACCGTCGCCTCCGGCCGCGTCGCGACCGGGGATGCGGTGGTGGTCGCGGCCTCGGGCAAGGCCAGCACCGTGGCGCGCATCCTGGGCCCGGATGGCGACCAGACCGCGGCGGTGGCCGGCGATGCCGTCACCCTCTGCCTGGCCGATGAGGTGGATGTGGCCCGCGGCGACGTGCTGGCCCCGCCCGCCGACCGCCCTGCGGTCACGGATCAGTTCGCCGCGCATATCCTCTGGATGGATGAGGAACCGCTGCTGCCGGGCCGGCAATACCTGATGCGCGCGGGCAATCTGTGGACGCCGGTCTCCGTCACCTCGATCCGCCACCGGGTGGATGTGAACACGCTGGAACACCAGGCGGCGCGGCGGCTCGACCTGAACGAGATCGGCTTCTGCAACCTGTCGGCCGCGCAGCGCGTGCCGCTCGACCCCTATGCGGAGAACCGGCAGACCGGCGCCTTCGTGCTGGTGGATCGCTTCAGCAATCGCACCGCCGGCGCCGGCATGGTCGCCTTCAGCCTGCGCCGTGCCACCAACATCCACACTGAGGAATTCCTGGTGGACAAGGCCGCCCGCGCGGCGCTGGACCATCAGAAGCCGCTGGCGATCTGGTTCACAGGCCTGTCCGGCTCCGGCAAATCCACCATCGCCAAGCTGCTGGAACAGTCGCTGCACGCGGAAGGGCGGCACACCTACACGCTGGATGGTGACAATCTCCGCCACGGGTTGAACCGCGACCTCGGCTTCACCGATGCCGACCGGGTCGAGAACATCCGTCGTGTCGGCGAGGTGGCCAAGCTGTTCGTCGATGCCGGGCTGATCGTGCTGTGCTCCTTCATCTCCCCCTTCCGCGCCGAACGGCAGATGGTGCGGGAGATGATGGGCGAAGGTGAGTTCATCGAGGTGTTCGTGGACACGCCGATCGAGGATTGCATCAGGCGCGACCCCAAGGGTCTCTATGCCCGCGCCATCGCCGGCACGATCCGCAACTTTACCGGCATCAGCAGCCCCTATGAGGCACCGGAGACCCCGGAACTGCGGATCGAGACGCAGGGCCAGACGCCGGAGGAAGCGGCGGCCCGTGTGCTGGCGCATCTGCGCGGCGTGATGGGCAGCGCATGATGCAGACCTTGTTCGCGGGAAGGGCCGGGGATTTCCTGCGCGATGCCGCCTTCGGCGCGGACCCCTGCATCTTCGTGCATGTGCCGAAGACCGCCGGCACCTCGCTGCGTGCCGAGCTCGCCGCGATCCTGCCGCCCGACATCAACATCCATGTCGACTACACCGATACCTCGCGCAGCTTCCACGACCGCATCGACGATGCCGTGGCACGCTTCCTGGATCAGGCCGGGCCACGCGGCATCCGCTTCGCCTCGGGCCACATCGTCGGCCGCCATGTCACACGCATCGCCCAGCAGCTGCCGCGGGCGCGCTTCATCACCATGCTGCGCGATCCGGTGGCGCGCGTGGTGTCCGACTACCGTCACCAGCGTTCGCCGCGCCATCCGGGGCATGAGGATTTCCGTGCCCGGGTGCCGGATCTCGGCGCCTATCTCGACCTGCGCTGGGAGATGGACAAGGCCGCGCTGCATCTGCTGCCGGAGGATGTGCTGGCCACGCGCGATGCCGCTGCCTGCATCGACCATGCGATGCGCCGCTATGCCTTTGTCGGCATCCAGGAAATGTATGACCTGTCGTTCCGCACCCTGACCGCGCTCGCCGGCCGCCAGCAGGCGCCGCGGCTGAGGGCCAATGTCAACACGGATGCGGATGACGTGGCGGAGATCGATGCCGCGATGGCGGCGCGCATCCGCGCGCAGAACCCGCTGGATTGCGCGCTGTACACGCATTTCGCGGAGGCCTTGCGACGCGCGGAGCCGGCGCTGCGCGCGGCGCTGGCCTGAACCGGGCATGTCCCCGCTGCGCGCCTTCCTCGCGGGTGATTTCGAATCCTGGCGCGCCGCCCTGGAACCCGCCCCGCCGCTCTGGCTGTTCGTGCATGTGCCAAAGACCGCCGGATCGTCGCTGACCTCAGACCTCGCCGCCGGCCTGCAACCCTATCGCAGCCTGCATATCGACCACCTGGACCGCGCCCGCCCCGCGTTGCAGCGCTACGACACGGCGGTGGACCAGGCGCTGGCGGCGTGGCGCGAAACGCCGTTCCGCTTCGCCTCCGGCCATGTCCAGCAGCGCCACGTCGCGCGCATCCTCCAGGGTGTGCCGGGGACGCGGTTGTTCACCATGCTGCGGGAACCGGCGGCGCGGCTGGTTTCGGACTATCTGTATCAACGCTCACCGATGCACCCGCTGGCGGAGGAAATGCGTCGCCGCGTGCCGGATTTCGATGCCTTCCTGGACCTGCCCGGCCAGCGCAACCGCGCGGCGCGCCATCTGGTGCCGAAGCCGGTGCTGGATGCCGGTGATGCGGCGGCGGCGATCACGCATATCGAGGCGCATTTCGCCTTCCTTGGCCTGCAGGAACACTACCAGATCAGCTATCGCGCGCTGACCCGGATGCTTGGCCAGCCACGGGTGCCCGCGGCGCGGCTGCGGGTGAACAGCGCCGCCGCGGCGGAGCGCGCGGAGATTGCCGCCAGGCTCGCGGACCCGGCGCTTGCGGCACGGATTGCCGCGGCGAATGCGGTGGACCTGGCATTGTACCGCCACTTCGCGGCCGGCTGGCAGGCCATCGCGCCGCGGCTGGAGACATGGCTTGCGGCCGATCCAGCGCCCGCCTCATCGCCGGGCGGCTCGGAAACCATCCCAAGGCCGTAGGCGGAGGCGGTGCCCCGTGCCGCAGCGCGTTGCGCCGGTTCAGCCCGGGCCGGTGACGCCCGCCGCCGGGGGCCGTGCCGGGCCGGCCCGCGCCGCGTCCACCGCCGCCAGCAGGGTGCGGCCCCGATCGGCCCAGGCTTCCTGCTCCTCGGCCGGCAGCCCGGCGACGCGGGCGCCGCGACGGGCCAGGGAGGGCAGCAGTTCCAGCAGCGCCGCCAGCATGGCGCGGTCCTGGGTGGAGGTGAGGCTGGCCAGCGCCGGCCCCGTGGCCGCCGTCTCCAGCCGCCAATAGGGGCCGAACTGGTCGCTGCCGCCCTTTGGCCAGGCCTCGAACATCTGCGGCCAGCCCTTGATGCGCCGGAATTCCAGCCCGATCGTGCCGCGCCGGTCGAACAGCTTCAGCCGGACCTCGCGCCAGACACCGCTGGCCGAAACCAGCCCGGTCAGGCCGAGCTCGATGTGCCGGTAGCTGCCATCCGCGTTGGTGGTGTGCTGGTGCAGCTTGACGTCCTGGAAATCCGCGCCGCCGGGCGCCATCTCGCCGCCCGCGCTGGCTGCCGGCGCGGCCAGGGTCATGGGTGTGGGGGCGGGGGCGGGGGCGGGTGCCG
>NZ_JAUYTS010000211.1 GCF_030695085.1 Falsiroseomonas sp.
ACGCCACGGCGGCCCTTCCCGCCAAACTGCCTGACCCAGAAGAACGCGCTATTCGCATCCGGCGACAATGGCTGGTCAAGATGGGCGGGCGAGGCCTCACTGGTCGAAACCTGCAAGCTCAACGGCGTCGATCCGCAGCGCTACTTCACCGATCTTCTCACCCCCCCTCGTCAATGGCTGGCCCAACGACCGCATCGACGAACTCATGCCGTGGTGCTGGACCGCCGACCAAGACCGCTGACGATCAGCTACAGCGCCGAAGGGGCCTTGTCGCCGCGCTTACGGTCGACCTGCAATCACTCCGGCTCTACGGGCTTCCGGAGGCAGCGCCCGCGGTGCTGGATGGGACGCCGCAGTTGACGGGGGGGCGTTGTTCGGCTCAGGGCGGCGGGAGTTCGCGGCCAAGGTTACCTGGGGATCTGCCGAGCCGGGCGCCCGGAGCGACATCGCGGCTCGACGTTACGGTGAAAGGGGCGCGGGCCAGCGATCTGGCGCAAGCGTCGCTTGTGTTGTCGACACGGTTCACGGAGCTCGACGTGGCGGTGGGGTCGAACAACACAGGCGTGTGATGGCGCGGAACATCTCCGGGGCGACGTTCGACTTGGCAGCGGTGACGCTGTCGGTGGGGTCACGAAGCGACGCGTGCCGTGACGTCCTTCTCCGATGGAAATTCACCCATGGAGGGAGCGCGCCCGCTCCGCCGCTTTTTCCGGCATGCCGGGCGAACATCTGGCCGGCCCTATGGCGGCCGGCCCGGTGGGGTCCGGACGGGTTCGCCGCCATCCCCACCACCAACCCTCGATCTGCCCCTCGTGCAGCGTCTCCCCGGGAGGAAAGCTGCGGCGCTGCGGCGTCGTCGCGACGACGCTGGACCTGTAGCCAGGCCGCTCAGGCTGCACCGCGCACGCATGATGAGCAGGAGCTGATTGGCGAGCCCAGCATTGCGCATGAAGAAGTAGCGACCGCCCCGCTGCTGCGGCGCGGTGAGCCGCTCGTGATCGAACAGCGTGGTCAGTCGCGCGCAGAATGCGCCGCGCGCGGGCAAGGTCGCGAGATAGGCACGGGTGGTCCGGTCCTGGGCGGCCATCCAGGCTGCGACCTCGCGGTCGCGGCGCGCATCGTTCTCGAGCCAGTGGTAGGGGTCGGCGATCCGGTGGTCGAAACGCTCCTCCACGACATCGCTGCGCCGCGTTTCCGGGTAGCTGAGCGCGACCATGGCCTCCTCCGTTGTTTGGCCTTGGGCCGATGGGGTGGGAAACAGACGCGACAGCGGGGTGACGACGGCGGTGCCGAGCATGCCCGACAGCAAGGCGCGGCGGCGCGACGCGGGCAGGTCTCGCATCGTCACGGATGGACCGGGACGCGCGCGACGACCTTGATCTCGAAGTCGAAGCCCGCGAGCCAAGTTACGCCCACCGCGGTCCAGGCCGGGTAGGGCGGCGCGGGGAAGGCGCGGTCCTTCGCCTGCAGCACCACCTCCATCTGGCGCTCCGGATCGGTGTGGAAGCTCGTGACGTCGAGGACGTCCGCGAAGCCGCAACCGCCCGCCGCGAGCGTCGCCGCGAGGTTCTCGAAGGCCCGTTCCACCTGGGCTTCGAAGCCGGGCTCGGGGCGCCCATCGGCGCGGCTGCCGACCTGGCCGGAGACGAAGAGCAGGTCGCCGGAGCGGATGGCCGGGGAGTAGCGGTGGGTTTCGTAGAGGGCGTGGCGGCTGGGCGGAAAGACGGGCTCGGGCCTGGTCATGTCGGTGACTCCTTCGGTGCTGGTGTTGGAACCCGCCCGCTCGGGCCGGGCTGCGCCCTCGCGAGGCCCCGGGCCTCGCTATCGGCCCTCACCGGCGGCCGCATTCCCGGCGGGCCGGATCGCGGTCGCAGCGCTGGGCGCGGGCGCGGTCGCTCATGATCTGCGCGTTGAGGGCGGTCTCGCTGGCGAGGTTCGCCCGGTAGGCGCTCTCCAGGGAGCCGCCAGCCGAGCCGCACCCTGCAACGAAGAGGCCCACCAGCAGGGCGAGGCCCGCGCGGAGGGAGGTGCGGGAGGCAGCGGCGAGGCGATGGGAAGACATGGTGTTCGACCTTTTGTGAAATGGCGATGTCCGGGCGGTTGCGGCGCGGTCCGGCCGGGGTGCGCGGGTGCTCACGGCTTCGCGCCGGCCGGCGCCGCGGCCATGACATCCCGCCCGCGCTCCACGCGCGCGAGCAGCACGAGGCTTGCCGCGAGCAGGAGCGCGCCGTTAAGCGGATGGAGCGAGAGGGGCAGCGCGGCATCCGCCGCCCCCAGGGCGACCTGCGCCACGTAGAGGCCCGCGATGAGGCAGGCCGATGCCGCGAAGCCGCGCAGCCGCCGCACCAGCAGCGTCCCGCCCAGCAGCCCGGCCACCGGCAGGGCCAGCGCGACGCCGAGCGCGGCATGGGCGCCCCAGAGCCCGCCATCGCGAAACAGCGCCTGGCCCGCGGTGAGGAACTGCGCCAGAAGCCCGAGCGGCAAGGCGCGGGCCGCCAGCACGAAGGGGGCGGGCGCCACGGCCTGCAAGGAGAGGAAGCGCATCGCTCAGGCCTCCGCCGCGAGCGGCAGCAGGCAGGCGCGGGCCGCAACGGCCTGCGCCGTCGCCGCGATCCAGCGCCGCAACCGCACGGCATAGGCCTCGCCCGCCGCGTCGAGTTCCGCGGCGGACAGCCGGTTCGCCCGAAAGAGCAGATGGGGCCGCGACCAGGCGAGGCCGCAGCGATGGGCGGTGACCTCCAGCGGGCGTAGCAATTCCTCGAGCGGGTAGAGGTTCACGCCCGCCGGCCCATGGGCCTCCGGGACATTGCCCGCCGTCGCGGCCACCAGCACGGGCAGGCCGCGCAGCCGCTCGCCCTCCCCGGGACGGGCGTAGAACATCCGGCTCAGCACCGCGTGCTGCCAGGCCTTCAGCAGCGGCGGCGTGGAATACCACTGCACGGGGAATTGCAGGACCGGCCTGTCGGCTCGCTGGAGGCGCCGGACCTCAGCCTCCGTATCCAGCACGCCCTCGGGCCAGAGGCGGGCCATGTCGGCGACCTCGACGCCCGGCAGGGGGCGGGCTGCGGCGAGCAGCGCGGCATTAGCCCTCGAGCCCGCGGGATCGGGGTGGAAAAAAAGGATCAGGGTTCGGGTCATTGAGGCCTCCGGTGTGCGGGCCGGAAACTGGGAGGCTGGGCGAAATCCTTCCAACAGATAATCTGTATATGCCATTATCCATGCCATGAAGCTTCGCGGCGTGGACCTGAACCTGCTCGTCATCCTCGACGCCCTGCTGGAGGAGGCGCATGTTTCTCGCGCGGCAGACCGGCTCGGCCTTTCGCAGCCCGCCACCTCCAGCGCGCTGGAGCGCTGCCGCCAGCTCTTCGGCGACCGGCTGCTCGAGCGCGCTGCCGGGGGCATGCGCCGCACGCCCCGGGCCGAGGCGCTGCGGCCACGGCTGAAGGATGCGCTGGCCGGCCTCGGGGGCGTGCTCGACCTGCCGGAGGTGCCGCTCGCGGCACTACGCCAGACGGTGCGGCTGCTCATGGCCGACAGCCTAGCAGCGCGGCTGCTCGGCCCATTGGTGGCGGCGCTGTCACGCAGCGCTTCGGGCCTTGATGTGGTCGTGCAGCCCTGGCAGGGGGCGCCGGCGGCGCTGGAGGGGCTGGCGCGCGGCACCCTCGACCTCGCGGTCTCGGTGATCCCGCCTTCCGGGCCCGATCTACGCCGCGAGGAATTGCTGCGGGAGGAGTATGTCGTCGCCATGCGAAGCGGCCATCCGGCGCTGGAGGGCTTCGACCTGGAGCGCTGGCTGGCCTTTCCGCATGTGCTCGTCTCCGCGCGCGGCGAGATGCGCGGCGCGCTGGACGAGGCGCTGGCGCGCCAGGGCCGCGTGCGAAGGGTGGGCTGCGTGGTGCCCCACTTCCTGCTGGTGCCGCCGCTGCTGCTGGGCTCGGACCTCATCGCGCTGCTGCCGGGCGGGTCCATCCTGGGCGCAATGCGCGAGGGGCTGGCGGTGCTGCAGCCGCCGGTCGCGGTGGAAGGCTTCCCGATACACCTAGCCTTGCATCGCCGCCGGGAGGGCGATGCGGCGGTGCGACACGTGGCAGCGACGCTGCGGTCGGTGGCGCGGGCGACAGCGTGAGAGCTGCACCCGGTTTCCCTGGACACCGCCGTGGCTGAGGAGAGACCGGCCCGATGACGTCCAGCATAAAGAAGGTTGATCGTCTTTCGGCGACTGAGTGCCGGTAGCCCGAGTGACGCTGATGTGGCGGTGTTCATCGCGCGGGCGTCTCAACGGTGGAGCCAGAATCCAAGATCAGGCGCTGGAGGTGGGCCGAATGACGATCTCGCTCGTATCGACCTCGGGCGGCTGGGCGATTACTTGGGCGATGGCGTCGGCGATCGCTTCGGGTTTGAGAGCGACCTGCCGGTACGGGACCATCGCCTCGGCCGCGACAGGATCGGTGATCGTATTCGCCAGTTCCAACCCCACGACGCCCGGATAGACGCAGGTGACGCGGATATTGTCGTTCTCCTGCCGCAGCCCGTCCGAGATCGCCCGCACGGCGTATTTCGTCGCGCAGTAGACGGCCGCGGTCGGCGCCCCATGGAGCCCACCGATCGAAGAGACGTTGATGATCTGCTCCAGCGGAAGGGTTTCGGGTCGGCGCTGTGAGCATCGAGGTGGGCGCGGATTGCCTGGTTCAGCTCGATGATGGAGCGGAAGACGCCGCGCTTCAGCCGACGCTTGGTCAGGGCGGCGAACAAGCCCTCGACGGCGTTGATCCAGAAGACCGAGGTCGGCGTGAAGTGGACGTGGAAGCGCGGTGCCGGGCCAGCCAGTGCTTCACAGGATCGACTTGTGGGCGGCGTAGTTGTCGAGGATCAGGTGCAGGTCGAGGTCGGCGGGGTCTGCTTGTCGATCAGATTGGGGGCCGCTCCAGTCCGCCAGCTCGGGACGTCAGGTGCAACGGTTTTCATCCGTAGAGCTTTACGTCTGCGACTTGCTTACCTGCCTGCTCAACGGCTGGCCAAATAGCTGCACCGATGAACGGGTGCCGTTGTGTCTGGGCGGCCCGACGCAACGGGGTGATCGTCAGGCCCACATGCGGCGACTCATCGCCGCACGCGCTGTTCAGGACTCTGCCAACCTTACCGCAATTTTGTAATCTTGGGTTGATATGTTACTCAATTTGCCACACTTTGGTGACAGAGTACAAGGCGTTCACCTTTGCCCGACGACGTGCGATCCCCTGACCTGGCGCCAATTGGCGCAAGCCATTCGGTCAGGCGTCGTCTACTGAACTTACGGAAGCGTCTACCTTCGCCAGGCAGAATATTCCGAATTGTTATTGGAATGTTGTTCATCGGCATCGGGGGCGTCTTCCTGCAGGACCGCTTTTTTGCCACGGGAGTACGCCAAGCCGTACTTTCAGGAGCTCTGGTCACAGTGCGCACGCCGATCGAGGGCGTGCTGGCTACCAGCCCCGATTCAGAGGCTGGTCTTATCCTTCCAATGGGTGCCCGCTTGGGGCAGGTGCGAAACCCTCGAGTTGACACCGCGCGCCTCGACGATCTCACCCGCCAGCGCCGACTTGCCGAAGCCGAACACGAAACCCTCATCCGCCGCGCAGTCGAGACAGCCCCAGGCTGTCTCGATAGCCACCCAGCGTGCCGAGGCCTTCAGCGTCGCGCGGCGCGAGATGCTGACCGCGCGTGTTCTGGAAATGGAAGCCAACGAAGCTGCAGCAGCCAGCCGCGCGCAGGAGGCGAGCGCGACACTACGCCGAAGCACAACGCTCACCGCAAGCGGCGTTCAGGCGCGGGCTGCCTTGGACACCGCCCGCCGCAGCGCCGCGGTGGCGGAGGCAGAGCTGCGCGCTGCCAGAGACCGGCGCCGCAGCGCACAGGCTGAGCGCGACGCCGCGCTTTCCGGTGTGTTCGCCAGTGACCCCGCCAACGACCGCTCCACATCCGCCCAGACCGAAGACAGGCTTCGCCTGCTCGTGGCCGACCTCGCTGCGCAGCGCGACGAATTTGCTGCCCGAGCGGCAGCCCTGCGCATACAAGAGCAGGCAGAGGAGACGCGTATTGCGCTGCTTCGGGAAGCTCAGCTGACGGTACCGGTACAGGCGCGCGTGGTGCGGTGGCTTGCACAGCCCGGCGAGCAGATACGTGCCGGCCAGGACATCGTGTTGCTGGCCGATTGTAGCCAGCCTGAGGTGACGGGCGGCGTCGAACCGCGCGTCCTGGCTCGCCTCACCCCCGGCGCCCCAGTCCGCTTCCGCGCGGAAGGCGAGAGCCAGTGGCGGGCAGGGCATGTGACGGCCCTGCATGCTGAAGCGCCAGCCGCTGACGGCTCCGGCGGACGCTACCAGGTGGTAGCGCGCCTTGCGCCGCGGTCGGACGGCCAGCTCAGCTGCGACGCAGGCCGGCTTGGCCGGCTGGTTTTCGACTGACGCGAGATGGGAGAACTGGCCTCCGCAGCGGCACCCACGCTGATCCTGGCTGGCTTCGCGCTGCTCGTCCTGCCACATCTCAACCCCGACGGGCGCTGGCCGCGGCTGCTCGGCGCCATGTTCGTGACGGCGATGCTGCTGCGTTACATGGCCTGGCGCGTGACGGATACGCTGCCTGAGGCGGGGATCGACTTCAACTTCCTCGCCGCCATCATCTTCCTGGTCGTCGAGATGTTCTCCTGCCTCGCCGGGATGCTGATGCTGCATGCCCTTTCGCGAACCACCAATCGAAGTGCGGAAGTGGATGCCCACCCACCCGAGGATTTCCCCGGCGGAGCGCCCCTGGTGGACGTTCTGATCCCAACTTACAACGAGAAGCGCGAGATTCTTCTTCGTACGCTTGTTGGCGCTTTGTCGCAGGACTACCCGAATTACCGCGTCTGGATCCTGGATGACGGCCGGCGTCCCTGGCTCAAGGAAATGACCGAGGAGCTGGGCGCCCATTACGTGACGCGCGATGAAAACAGCCACGGCAAGGCCGGCAACATGAACGCCGCCATCCGCAAGCTGCTGCAACGGCCCGATCGACCAGACTTCTTTGCGGTGCTGGACGCGGATTTCGTGCCGACACCCCTGTTCCTGCGCCGAACCGTCGCCCTGATGCACGACCCGGCCGTGGCCTGCGTCCAGACGCCGCAGTATTTCTTCAATCCGGACCCGATCCAGCTGAACCTTCGCGCAACCGGCGTGATCGCGGACGAGCAGCGCTTCTTCTTCGATGTCATCCTCGCTTCAAAGGATGCACATGGCACCGCCTTCTCCTGCGGCACGTCGGCCCTAGTGCGCCGCACGGCGCTGGAGGGTATCGGGCTGTTCCCGACCGAGAGCGTTACGGAGGACCTGCTGCTCTCGATCAAGTTCAGCGGGCAGGGTTTCCGGACCGTCTATCTGAACGAACCGCTCTCGTCCGGCCTGGCACCGGAGGGGATGGGCGAATACCTGACGCAGCGCGGTCGCTGGTGCCTGGGCACGATGCAGATCGTGCGCACGCCCTGGGGTCCCTTCTCGAAGGGTCCGACGCCCTGGCTGATGCGCTTTCACACCATGGACACGGTATTGTTCTGGACCGTCGGGTCGCTGGTGAAGGTCCTCGGGCTGCTGGTGCCGGTGCTCTACTGGTGGCTCGGGCTGACTGTCATCCAGACCGACCTGCCAAGCATCATCTCCCATCTCGCGCCCTATTGGGTTGGTTGCGTCGTCTTTCTCGGCTGGGTCAGCCGCGGCACCAACCTGCCGGTGATGGCAGAGGCGGTCGGCCTGCTTGTCGCCAAGGAAGCGTTGAAGGCCAGCTGGATCGGGCTTTTCGGCTCGAGGAACCAGAAGTTCCAGGTGACCGCCAAGGGCACCAATCGCGACAAGGTGGTTGTCCAGTGGGGGCTGATCACGCCGTATCTCCTGATGATCCTCGCCACGCTGGGCGGGCTCGGCTGGCGCGTGCTGATGGGACCTCTACCCGGCACACCGCCGGACATCGAGGCGATGAACCTGTTCTGGAGCCTGTACAATTGCCTGGTGCTTTTCATTGCATGCATGATTTGCGTCGAGCAGCCGCGCTTCCGGTCGGAGGAGCGCTTCATCGCGGATGAGCAGGTGACGCTGATCGACTCCGGCGGCACCTGTTGGCCCGGGCGGATGCGGGATATCTCGATCGTCGGAGCACGACTGGAGATGGAGGCGTCACCACCGCTGGCAGAGCCGCTCCTGTTGCTCCGAGGGGCAGGTCTGCCGGACATACCGGTGACGGTGCGGCGGTCGGGCCCCGGCGTGGTGAACCTGGCTTTCGAAGCATCATCTTTCGAGCGGGAGGCAATCATCCGCAAGATTTTCTCAGGCGCCTATATCTCCCCGGTGACGCGCACGCCCCCCTTCGCGCTCATCCGGAGCCTCGCGCGGCGCGCGCTCGGATAATTGGGGCGGTGCTGAGCGGCACGATGTGCGGCCGGCCCGTCTTGTAGTGCATGGCCAGGATCTCAGGTTGCGATCAGGCCTCGTCGAGCGAGTCCACTGCGCCACGGCCGATTGACCCCGGCGGTCGCCGGTGGGGATCAGGAGCTGGAAGAACGGCCCCCAAGGCTAGCCCAGGTGGCAAGCCGCGTTCCACACCGCGGTCGTTTCGGGCGTAGACAGCACGTGGTCGCGCACCCCGTCGAAGGGGTATTTGCGGACCTCGGTCGCTGAGCCAGTGCCACCGCGGGTGCTGGTGAAGATGCCCCTGCCCGGCGTCGTGACCTCCACTTCGCGCGGCGTGCGCGCCTCTTCGAGCTGCTTCAGCAGGTCGCCCCGGGTCAGGTCGACGAGGGGGCGGGCAAAAGCTCCCCTGAAGAGGGCCGCCGTCGACGACGGCGCGTTGCCTGGCACTCAGGCGGTCATGCCGCCCTTGCGCCAGATGCCGAAACCGCTTGCCAAGACCCCTGCCAGGGCGAGGCCCGCGGCCACCGCCGGCACCAGCTCCAGCCGGTATGACCCATCTCCCACGGCGGCCATGCCGAGGTTGCCCAGCAGCACCGCGACCAGCCCCCAGCCCGCGGCCAGCAGATACCAGGGGTCGCCGCGCCCCGCTCGCAGCACCCCCGCCGCCATCCCTCCCGCAGCCAGAATGATCAGCGCGGACAGCCAAGGGTCGGGGTCCAGCCCAGAGACCTTCGCCGCACCTGCCAGGTTCACGAAGACCGCCGCCGTCACCCAGCCGGCAAAAAGTCCAAGGAACGGCCGCAGCAGCCAACGGGAGAACCAGCCCTCGGGCAGGCGCCGTGCCTCAGGCAGAAAAGCCCAGATGGCGCAGGCAACGATGGCAGCCAGGATCAGCACCAAATGGAAGCCATTGGCGGTGAATTGTGCGACGGTCATCCACAGGCAGTTCATCGCGAAAGCCAGCGCCAGTGGCAGGCGCAGTCGCATTGTCACCGGGTCGGCCGCCATCGACGGTAGGGCTTGGCGCACGGCCCAGACCAGCGAAAGGGCAAAGATCGGCCCCCAGATCGAGAAAGCATAGGAGGCCGGGGTCACGCCAGTCAGGCTTGCGGCCGACATGGTCCCGATCGGTCGGCCGATCCCAAGCCACCTCAAGCTGGCCGCGATCGGCTGGCAGAAGGCCAGGATCAGCGTGGCCCAGGCCATCAGCGGCGTTACGGGAAGGGTCTTGGACATGAGGTCACTCCGGGGTGAGTCATCGGTGGGCCGAGGTGAAAGATGGCGGAGGCGTCTGGCCCTGTGCCATGCGCCGCTGTCATGCAGATGCAAAGGGGTTCAGAGGCCATCATCGGCCGAGATAACAGGCACCGTCGCACGCTTTATCCCGACCTGGCCGGCTGTCCTGCGGAGCGGAACCGGGCGTACGGTCCTAGGCCAATATCCTACATCAGCGCGGAAGCTATTGAACGACTTCGCGCGGCGAAGTCGAATGCTGCCGCAAACACACGAAAACCGAGCCATTCAGCAGGTCGCGGCGGACCCGCGCGACGTGAAAGGTGTTGCTTGAAGCGACAACGGGTGGACGCAATCCGAGAAAGATCAGGGAGTGGGGCAGCGACAGTGTTGTCGCTACCCCCCCAATACACAGGGTTATGAAGTTCTTCACCAATGGACATTCACGCAGGAAGGAAGCGCGTCGCCCAACAATACGCCCCCTCCGCCTACCTTCCCGGCCGGCGGTCCCCGCGCTTTTGGGTCCGCGCCCCCAGGAAACGCGACACCACGATAGCAGCCTCACCGGTGGCTTGGCGCCAATGAGGCTCTCAGCCGAGCGCCTTTGCCAAGCCGACCAGAAGGGCAAAAGGCACGGCCAACGCGGTGCTGCGGCCGTGGATCGGCTCAGGCGACCAGTTGGATGCGACCCGCCTGACTCTGCGCACCGCCCACCAGTTGATGGGCGGCGCCTTCTTCTCCTGCAACAGGCTGGGGCAGCTCCCCCACCCGCCGACGTCAGCCGGCGGCGCTGATCCCCAGCCGGCGGATGATCTCGCCAAAGCGTTCCCGCTGCCCGGCCATGAAGGTGCCGAATTCGGCGCCGGTCAGTGCCAGCGGCTCGGCGCTCAACACCGAGAGGGTCTCAGCCATCTGTGGGCTGGCCACCGCCTCCTGCAGGACGGTGGCCAGGCGGTCCACGATCTCCTGCGGCGTGCCACGCGGCGCGGTGACGCCAAACCAGGACGAGATCTCGAAATCCGGCACGCCGGCCTCGATCATCGTCGGCAGATCGGGGGTGAAGCGGGACCGTTCGCGCGTCGTCACCGCAAGCGGCCGCACCCCGCCGGAGCGGATATGCGGCAGGATCTGCGGCGTGTTGTCGAAGGCGATCTGCAACCGCCCGGCCAGCAGATCCTGCAGCATCTGCGCGCCGCCACGATAAGGCACATGCACGATGTCGATGCCCGCGATCGATTTGAACAACTCGCCTGCCAGATGGATCGACCCGCCGGAGCCGGCCGAGCCGAAATTCAACTGACCCGGATGGGCCCGGCAATGCGCGATCAGCTCCGCGATGCTGTTTGCGGGGACGGAGGGATGCACCACGCCGATGCTGCCGATCTGCGCGAAGGACCCGATCGGGACGACATCGGTCACGCCGTCATAGCCGGGGTTCGGATACAGCAGCGGCCCAGTGATATGCGTGGATGGCGCGGCAAAGGCCAGGGTGTAGCCATCCGGATCGGCGGCCACGGCCTGCCTGGTACCCGCGGTGCCGCCGGCGCCGCCGCGATTGTCGACGATGACATTCTGGCCGAGGGCGGCGGTGAAGGCCTCGGCGACGATGCGGCCCATGCGGTCCGACAGGCCACCAGCGGGGAAGGCGACGACCAGGCGGACCGGCCGCCTTGGCCAGGCGGTCTGCGCGATGGCGGGCGCGGCGATCAGGCCGGCGGAAGCGATAGCCAGCGTGCGGCGAGTGAACATGCGGTGGTCTCCTTGTCTGCGACGCGAAAGCCCGTGTGACGGCGCCGTTGGACCGGCGCTCTGATCTCAAACCTTGAGGCAGGCGGCGATGCGGGCGATGCCCTCATCCAGCGTTGGAAGCGGGCAACCGAAGTTCAGCCGGGCGAAGCCTGGCGCGCCGAAGTCGGGGCCGGGGTTCAGTCCGATGCGCCCGCGCTCCAGCAGCGCGCCCGCCGGGTCCGGGCCGAGCCCCGCCTCCCGCAGATCGAGCCAGGCGAGGAAGGTCGATTCGGGCGCCACCATCCGCACGCCTGGCAGGTGCGTTGCGACCGCCTGCAGCAGATGGTCGCGATTGGCCGCAAGCGCCGGGATCAACGCATCGAGCCACGCACCGCCGGCCGTGAAGGCGGCATGCGTCGCGGCCATGCCCAGCCCGTTCACGCTGTCCACCATGCCAAGCCGGCAGCCAAGCACGCGCGCGCGCAATTCCGCATCCTGGATGATGGCGAAGCCGATCTTCAGCCCGGCAATGTTGAACGCCTTGCCCGGCGACATCAGGGTGATGGTGCGGCGCGCGATTTCGGGCGCGAGGGAGGCGATCGGCACATGGCGCCTGCCGTCGAACAGCAGGTCGCAATGGATCTCGTCCGCGATGATCCAGGCGCCGGCGGACAGGCAGGATTCGGCGAGCGCGGTCAACGACTTCGCCGTGTAGGCGTGACCCGTCGGGTTGTGCGGGTTGCACAGCAGGAAGGCGTCCCCGGGCGACACCGCGGCTTGCAGCGCCGCCGCATCGGCGGTGACCGGGATCGGCGCGTCCCGCAGGCCCCAATGCCGCGCGACCTGGCGGATCGGCGGATAGGCCGGGCTGTGATAGACGACGGCGCCACCGGCCGGCACCAGCGCCCGGACCGCCATGTTGAATCCGGGCACGACGCCGGGCAGCAGCACGACATCCTCCGGCTTCACCGCCCAGCCATAGCGTTCGCCCATGCGCGCGGCGATCACGTCCAGCAGTCGCGGATCGGGCGCGGCGTAGCCGAAGACGGGATGGGCGAGGCGTTGGCGCAGCGCGTCCTGAATGGGCAGGGCAACGGCGACATCCATGTCGGCCACCCACATCGGCAGCACATCCGGCGCGTAGCGCGACCATTTGGTGGAATCGGTGCCGCGGCGGTCGGGGCTGTGGTCCAGCGGGTTCATAGCGGCAATCCGCCCACCACCACGGGCCGTTCAGGATCAGCCGCCCAGGCCGACCAGGACCCCGGGAACATCGCCGCCGTCACCCCGATCGAGGCCAGCGCCAGCACTGAATGCGCCGCGGAAATCCCCGCGCCGCAGGACACCCCGACCGGCCGTGACGGGTCCACCCCATGCGCGGCGTAGAGATGCCGCAGCGTGGCACCATCCGCGAAGTTCCCTGCCTCGGTCAGCACATCGGCGGCGGGGGCGGAGACGGCGCCAGGGATATGGCCGCGCCGCGGCTCGCCCGGCCCGCCGATGTAGTTCACCCGCACCCGGCTATCGAGCAGCAGGCCGGTGCGCGCCATCGCCGCCGCGCCATCAGCATCGAGCACTGGCAGGTGGCCGGGGCTGAGCGTGACGCCGCCCGGCTCCGGCAGGCGAGGCGCGTTTGCGACCGGCAGCCCCGCCGCCTGCCAGGCCGCGAAGCCGCCATCGAGCAGCCGCACATCCGCAAGCCCGGCCCAGCGCAGCACCCACCAGCCGCGCGCCGCAACCAGCCCCCGATCATGGTCATACACCACCACGGGCACATCACGGCGCAGGCCCCAGCGGCGGGCGTTGCGGGTCAGATCAGCGATGTCCGGCAGCGGGCGGCTGCCCCTGGTGCCGCCGCCGGGAGCGGCGAGTTCGCTTGGCAGGTCGACATCCACCGCACCGGGAATGCGGGGCGCAGATGCCCAGTCGCCGGGCGCGTTGCGGATCGCCAGGACAGAAACCGGCGCACCTTCGGCAAGCCGCGCAGCCAGCGCGTCGGGGGTGACCAGCACCGTATCGCGGGGGTCCATCGGTAATCCTTCAGGCGAAGTGCAGCACGCCGCGATGATCGAGCGCGAGCGGCGGCAGTCCGGCGCGCGCGGCAAACACCTCGACCGGGTGGAACAAGAACAGCCAGGGCGGATTGTCCTGCAGCCGCGCGAGGCAGCGGCCATAGGCGGCATCGCGCGCGGCTTCGTCCTGGGTCGCGACCGCGGTGCGGAACAGCGCCTCGAGCGTGGGATCGTCATGGCCCTGCCACCACGGGCCGCACGAGCGCGCCGAGATCTTGTCGTCGATCACCCGGAAGCTGCTATGCGGCGAGGAGTCGAACAGCGCGATGTCGCCGATCTGCCTCGCGGATACCTGGCGCGCATAGAGGGGACGATCGGCGATGACCTCGACCGTCGCGGGGCAGCCGCAGGCGGTGAGGTCCGCGGCGATCATCGCCGCGATGGCCGGCGCACGTTCCGGCATATGGTCCGGTGCGCGGATCAGGATGGGCGCACCGGCTCCGGCCGCGGCAAACAATGCGCGGGCGCGGGCGGGATCATGCGGAATGGCCGACGGCCGGGAAGCGCGCATGCCGAGGTGGAACGGGCTGACGATGGTGGTGGCCGGCAGCCCGAGGCCGTGGAACAGTCGCGCGATGATCGCATCCCGATCCACCGCGAGATTGGCGGCAAGCCGTGCGCGCGGGTCACGGAACAGACCCTCCGCGCCGTTCAGATAGGCCATGACGGAGAGCGTGTTCGGCGCCTCGCCCCAGACCAATCCATGGCCGCCCGGAGCGGCATCGCGGCGTTCGAGGTTCAGCGCGACATCGGCCGCTTCGGTGCGCAGCGCGCCGAAGCGGGCCTCCGCATCCGGCATGGCGATGGCGTGGATATTGGCCGGCGTGCGCGCGGGGTCGGTCGCGAGCAAATCGGCTGCCTGGTTCGGCAGGTAGCGCGTAATGCGATAAGGGCCGGTGCCGAGCACGGCCTCACCAGACGCATCTTCCCGCGCGCAGACGAATTCGGAAAGGATCTCCGGCAGGTCGGCCAGCGGCTCCGGCGTCGTGATGCGGATCGCATCTGCGCCATCCGTCACGATCTCCGCCCCGGCCAGGTACCGCGCATAAGACCACGGCATGCCGAACATGTCCCGCCCCTCCAGCGTCGCGCGGATCGTCGCCAGCACATGTGTCGCCGTGCAGGCCACGCCATCATGGAACACTGCGCCCGCGCGCAGCACGAAACGCCAGGCCCGCCCATCATCGCTGTGCGACCAAGCTGCCAGCAGCGCCGGCAGCACACGGCCATGCTGCCAGCGGCAGAGTGGCTCAAAGGCCAGCGAACGCAGCGTCAGCACCGATGTGTCGTCGGTGACGCGGCCGAGCGGCGGCAAGTAGATGCGCTCCAGCGCCAGCCGCATCACTGGCGGCCCTTCCAGGCTTCGTAGCGCGCCTTGGTGCCGGCATCGGGTGGATAGGTGCCCTCGAGCGGTGCGCCAGCCGCGATTTGGTCGAGGATCCAGCCCTCCATCCGTTCCTTCTCGGCCGCCGCCTCGGCAATTTCGCGCAGGATGGCGCGCGGGATGCAGACCACACCGGACGCATCGCCCACCATCACGTCATCCGGGAACACCGCGACGCCGGCGAGGCCGATGGGCAGGCCGTGATCGACGATCATCACCGCGGCACTCGACGGCACGGGCGCGGAGCCGCCGCCGTGGAACACCGGCAGCGGCAGGCGCGCGACGGCCGGCAGGTCGGACACGCCGGTATCGACGACCACGCCGGACACGCCGTTGCGGTGCAGGGCCGTCACCATGATGTCGCCCAGCACGGAGACATGGCCCGCGCCGCCGGTCGCGCAGACCATCACGCATCCCGCTGGTGCGGCGCTGAAGATGGCGCGATGCAGGTTCGGCGCCTCGCCACGCGCCACCGCATCGCGCAGATCCTCGCGTACCGGAATGGCGCGGATGGTTAGCGCGGGGCCGATGCAGCGCACGGCATCACCGGCGGGCGCGATGCCATGCAGGAACCGGCTTCGCAGCCCGCGGGCGAACAGCACGGCCGAGAGGGTCGGCACCGCGACCGCGCCGAGCAGCGCCGCGACATCGTCCGGAACGGGCGTGAGATCACGGACAGTCATTGCCCGCCCCGCTTTCGCGCGCAATAGAATGGCGCACCCCATGCCACGGAGGACCCATGCCGCGCCCCTTCATTGAACAGAACGTCACCTGGTTCTACAGCGATGATCTGGAAACCCATGCCGCCTTCTATCGCGATGTGATGGAGCTGCCGCAGGTGCTGGACCAGGGCGTCTGCCGGGTGTTCCAGGTCAGCCCGACCGGCTTTCTCGGTGTCTGCAACAAGGAAGGGCGTCCGCGCGGTACCAAGGGCATGATGTTCACCTTCCTCGTCGAGGATGTCGAGGAAACCTATCGCCACCTTCTGGCGAAGGGCGTGGCCTTTGACGGGCCGCCGAACATGCTCGGCGGACGCACGGTGTATTCCGCCTTCTTCAAGGACCCTATCGGCTACTGGCTGGAGATCCAGGAATTCAACGACCCGCGTTGGCCTTACCCGGAAGGCCGCGGCCCGCGAAGGGGTTGAGGTCACGGATAGGCGGCGCAGATGTTGCGGCCGATCTCGGCCGCCTGCGCCTCCGCCCGCGCAATCCAGCGCCGCATCAATGGCGCATCCTGGCTGGCGCGGATGAAGGACATGCTGTCGGGGGCAAGCTCCACGCCATAGGTGATGTAGCGGCTGCACATCGGTGCCAGCACCGCATCGGCGAAGCACCAGCTATCGCCCGTCACGTAGGGGCCACCCCAGCGGCGGACGCAGTCACGCCAGATCGCCTCAAGCCGCGCGGTCGAAGCCTGGGCGCCGGGCCTGGCCATCAGCTTGACGTTGGATGGCAGCCCATTGCGAACTGGCCACCGCTTCAGCAGGTTCATCGGCAGCGCCGCACGGAGATCATCGAAATGCCCGTGTACCTCGGCGGCGACCGATCGCGCGAAGGCGCGCCGCGCCGGATCGGCGGGCCAGATCGCGGAGGTCGGGTCGCGTTCCCACAGATACTCCGCAATCGCGAGGCTGTCCCAAAGCACAAGCCCATCGATCTCCAGCACCGGCACACGGCCGGACGGTGAGACGGCGGCGAGCTTCGCCTTACTGTCATCGCGCGACAGGTAGATCACCCGTTCCTCGCAGGTGAGTCCGGCCATTTCGCATACCATCCAGCCTGGAATCGACCATGAGGAGGACCAGGCACCACCGAGATGCAGAACAGGTTTGGTCATGTCGGGTCAGTTTTTGTTGCGATGACCAGATTGCAACGTCACTCTCGAGAATTGCAACCCGCACGGAGATGCCCGCATGCTCGGCCGCCGCTCCCTTCTGGCCACAACCGGCGCAGTTCTTGCCTCACCCGCCTTGTCTCAAGGCAATTTCCCGACGCGCCCGATACGCTTCGTCGTGCCCTGGCCGCCGGGCGGCGCGACCTCCAATATCAGCCGCATCGTTGGTGACGCGATGTCCCCGTTGCTTGGCCAGCCGGTGGTGCTAGATCATCGGGCGGGCGCGGGTGGCGCGATCGGGACGGCAGATGCCGCGCGCTCGGCGCCGGATGGCTACAACATCCTGATGGCAGGCGCCGGCACCTTCTATCGCCCGCTGATCGAGCGCGAGGTGCCGTTCAACCCGGACCGTGATTTCGGCTTCATTGGCCTGGTTGGCGACGGACCTTTCGCGCTGGTGCTGCGGAACGGCTTGCCGAATTCGCTGCGCGGCTTCATCGACTACGCGCGTGCCAATCCGGGCCGGCTGAACTTCGCCTCCTCCGGCCAGGGTTCGACCAGCCATTTGACCGCGGAGGCCTTCAACACCGCGGCCGGCATCGAGGCAGCGCACGTCGCCTATCGCGGATCGGCGCCTGCGATGAATGATCTGTTGGGCGGACGGGTGGATTACTACTTCGATGCCTTCGCCACGGTGCTGGAGAATGCGCGCGCCGGGCGCATCCAGGCTATTGGCGTGACAACATCCGCCCGCGCCTCCCGCGCGCCGGAACTGCCGACGCTGGAGGAGGCCGGCATGCCCGGCTTCACCGCCGCGCCCTGGTGGGGGATCATCGGTCCTGCCGGCATGCCGGCGCAGGCGATCCAGCGGCTCTCCGCCGCGCTGGCTGGCGCGCTGGGCCAGCGGGAAGTTGTGGACCGGCTGGCCGAACAGGGTTGCCGCGCGGTCAGCATGGAACCCGCCCCATTCGAGGCCTTCGTGCGGGCGGAAAACGAGAAATGGTCGCAGGTGATCGAACGCGCAGGGCTGCGGGTGTCCTGAACGGCCGGTTGCCCGGGGCCAGCCGAGCATCCTGGCGCGCGCTTCTGCCCGACGCCACCACCACGGCGGCGGATGGCGAGGGCTTCGAGCTTGCACCGATCCGCGCCATGACCGGCGCTGCGCGTGCCGACCGGCATATCTATGCCGAGGCGCGCGCCCGACCCTTCGCCCGGTAGACAAGGCCGGGCTGGATGCGGTGGCGAAGGCCCTCGTCTTCGATGCGGCGGAGCAAGGCGCCGGCGTAAGTAAAGTAGCCGCCGAACCGGACCATCCGGCGGAGCGCGCCCGTCTCCAGGCGCTGGCGCACTGGCGGTTTCTCTTTGGGCCACACCGCTACGCTGCTTTATGCCCTGGCTCGCGCATCCACTCGGAAGACCATCAAAGCCCAGCGAAACCCTGCGAGAGACCGCTTGTACCGAGTTGCAACTCCTCCGCCACGCGCGCCGTGCTCTCCGCCAAACTGACCGCCGCGCTAAGGCGCGGCTGGTCTAGACACCCTCCTGCTGCCGCGCGAGCAGCCCGCCGAGGAGCGGGTTCGGGAAACGCCGGTCGAGGGTGACGGCCAGGAACACCTCGACAATCCCCGGCAGCCGATGTGCCTCCACCAGGATGCCGGCCGCGAGTTCATCCTGCACCACGATCGGCGGGATGACCGCGAGCCCCGCATCCGCGCGCGCGAGCAGCCTGATCATGGCCATGTCGTCCACCTCCCCCGCGATGTTCACCACAACGCCCAGCCGCGCGATCAGCGCGTCCAGGGCGCCACGGATCGCGGTCTCGGCCGTCGGCAGGATCAGGGGCTGGCTGGCCAGGAGCGTGGCGATCGGCGCGCCCTGCCCGACCCGTCGCGGCGTCCCGATCAGGCTCACGGGCTGCTCCGCCAGGCGGTGGATCAGGTAGCGGCTGGCCGCATCGCGGGCGGGTGCGAGGTTGGTCAGCACCACGTCCAGCGCCAACGCATCGAGCCCGCGCAGAAGCTCGGTCTGGCTGCCGGAGCGAAGAACGATCTCGACATCCGCCCGGCCCAGAAGCGGACGCAGGAACTGCATCTGGAAGTTGCGCGAGAGCGTGGCCAGCCCGCCGACGCGCAGCGCCCGGCGTACGCCGCCGGTTTCACGCAGCGTGGCACTCAGGTCTTCCGCGGTGCGGAAAATCGCGTCGGCGTGGTCCAGCGCGATGCGACCCGCCTCCGTCAGCACAAGCCCGCGCCCACGGCGCTCGAACAGATCCTGGCCAAGCGCCGCTTCCAGGGCCTTGAGCTGCGACGAGAGCGCCGAGGCCGAGAGGTTCAGCCGCCGCGCGGCGCCGGTCAGCGTGCCGTCATGGGCAACGGCGCGGAACAGGCGCAGGTGATGCAGGTTCAGCGTGCCCATTGTTCTATCTGATTGGATGAAACCTCTCATAACATGTAATTTTCTGGAAGTCAGACCAGGGTTATTCCGGCGCCCAGGCCACCCCTTCCGGAAAACGCCCGATGCTCATCAGCCTGGCCGCCCTGGCCCCGCCCCTGCTGCTCGCCGCCGCGACGATCGCGCTGATCCGTCCAGGCCGGCGCCCTGCCGGGTTCCCGCTGCTGGCCGAGCGGGCGACGCTGGCGGCACTCGCGCTGATCGGGCTCGGTGTCGTGCAGCTTGTGCTGCAGGGGCCGGTCTCGGCGACGCTCGGCGGTGGCGCCTTCGCGCTCACGCTGCGCTTCGATCTGCTGGGCGCGGTGATCGCGCTGACCGTCGGGTTCATCGGCTGGGTGGTGGTGCGCTATGCCCGCAGCTACCTCGACGGCGAAGCGCGCGAAGGCGCCTTCCACGGCCTGCTGCTGGCCACGCTGTCCGGCGTGCTCGTGCTCGTCATGGCCGGCAGCCTGGCGCTGCTGGTCGCGGCCTTCGCCGTGGTCGGCCTGGGCGTCTGGCGGCTGCTGATGTTCTACCCGGAGCGGGCCGCGGCGCGCCGCGCGGCCGCCAAGTTCGCGCTGGTCTGGGGTGCGGCGGATCTCGTGCTGGTCCTGGCGGCGGCGCTGTTGTGGTTCGCCTATGGCACCGCCGAGATCGCGGCGATCAACCGGGCCGCGGCGGCGGGGCCGGTGCCGCTGGGCGCGCTTGCGGCCACCGGGCTGCTGGTGCTCGCGGCGCTACTCAAGACCGCGTCCTTCCCCGTGCATGGCTGGCTCAGTGAGGTGATGGAGGCGCCGACGCCGGTCTCCGCCCTGCTGCATGCGGGCATCATCAATGCCGGCGGCGTCCTGCTGATCCGCTTTGCCGACCTGATGCAGGCCAGCCCCGGCGCGATGACGGCACTGGTGATGCTGGGCGGCTTCACCGCCCTGTTCGGCGGGCTGGTGATGCTGACCCAGGCCGCGGTCAAGACGGCGCTGGCCTGGTCCACCGTCGCGCAGATGGGCTTCATGCTGCTGCAATGCGGGCTTGGCCTGTGGGCGCTCGCGCTGCTGCATATCGTCGCGCATTCCTTCTACAAGGCGCACGCCTTCCTGGGCTCGGGCACGGCGGTGCGCGGCGTGCAGGCGGTGCGCCGGCCCGGGCCGGTGGCGGTCCCGGGTATCGGTGCCGTGATGCGGGCCTTCGCCATCGCGCTGGCGATCTACGCGGCGGTGGCGGGCGGCTTCTGGGCCATCTTCGGACCGAAGCCGGTGCAGGCCGTGGCGCTGGGCGCGATCCTGATCTTCGGCGTGGCCTACCTGGTCGCCCAGGGCCTGGCGGATGCCGCCCCGCGGGCCCTGACGCGGCGCACCACCCTCGCCGCCGCCGTGGCGACGCTGGCCTATTTCGCCTTCCACCGGTTGGCCGAGGCGTTGACCGCCGGCGCATTGCCCGTCCTGCCGCCTCCCGGGCCGCTGGAAGGTGCGCTGCTGGTGCTGGTGATCATCTCCTTCGGGGCGGTCGCCGTGGCGCAGGCGCTGTTCCCGCACTGGGCGCATCACCCGGCCGCGGCCGGGCTGCGCGTGCATCTCGCGAATGGCCTGTATCTCAATGCCGCCCTTGACCGGCTGATCGGCGGCTTCCGCGCCGCGAAAACCCACTGACGCGACGGAGCGCCCCGATGACCCACACCCAGGATCCGACCGCCGCACCCGGTGCCGCCCGGCTGCTGAGCGCTGCCGAGGCCGCGGCCCAGGCCATCCCGCCAGCCTTCCCGCTGGAGGCGACAGTCGCCGTCAACCCCTTCCTCGGCCAGACCGGGGGCGACCTCGCCATGGCCGCGGCGCGGCTGGGGCGCGTCGCCGGGATACGGCTGACGCCAAAACGGGCCGATTTCGCCGCCCGGCTCGCCGCCGGCCGGATCACCGAGACCGACCTCACCGAGGCGTGGGCAGCCTGCGCGGACCCCTTGCGCCCGGCCAGCCTTGCGGCGCTGCGGCAGGCGCTCGGTGCGGAAGGCCCGGCGCCGGTGGCGCTGCCGAGCGTGGCCGATCTGGCGGCGGGCGCCTCCGGTATCGAGTGGCCGGGCGTGATCGCCCGCGCCATCGGGCTATGGGCCTCTGGGCACTTCGACCGCGGCCAGGCGCTGTGGACGCCGGCGCCGGGGCGCTCGGCCTTCGCCGCCTGGCGCGAATGGGCGACCCATGACCTGACGCCGGAACTGGCGGGACTCGCCGGCTTCGCGACCGAGGTCGCCGCCGCGCCGGATACGCCCGCGCACGCCACCCTGTGGGCGGCCGCGGCGCTGGGCGTGTCGGAGGCCGCTGCGGAATCGGTGTTCCACCGGCTATTGGTCGACCTTGGCGGTTGGGCGCAACATGCGCGCTGGCTGCGCTGGGAGGCCGAGCAAACCGGCGGCACGGACGCCACCGTCACCGACCTGCTGGCGATCCGCCTGGTGTGGGAGAAGGCCCTGCTGGCGCAGTACCACCATGCGGTCGCCGCACCCTGGCGCGATGTCGTCGCCGCCCATGCCGCACCGCTGGCACCGACCCCCGACCAGGTTATCGATGCAATCCTGCAGGAGGCCGCCGAGCGGGCGCACCAGCGCCGGCTCGGCGCGCAGCTGCAGGCGCCGCTGGCCCCCGCCGGGCGGCCGGTCCTGCAGGCCGCCTTCTGCATCGACGTCCGCTCCGAGGTGTTCCGCCGCGCGCTGGAAAGCCTCGACCCTGGCATCGACACGCTCGGCTTCGCCGGGTTCTTCGGGCTGACCGTAGCGCATCGGGCGCTGGGCTCCGACATGGAGGAGGCGCACCTGCCGGTGCTGCTCACGGCCCGGCTGAGCTCCCGCAGCGGCGCCGCGCCCGAGGCGGAAACCGATGCGCGCATCGCCGCCCGGGCCAGCCGCGCCTGGGGCCGTTTCCGCCAGGCGGCGGTTTCCTCCTTTGCCTTCGTGGAGGCAGCCGGGCCGGTCTACCTCCACAGGCTGGTCTGCGATGCTGTGGGGGTCGGCCGCAAGGCGCCCGCGCCTGAGCTGGCCCCGGTAATGGCGCCCGCCCTGACCGCCGAGGCCAAGGCCGCGACGGCGGCCGCGGTGCTGCGCGCCATGTCGCTCACGCAGCGACACGCCCGGCTGATCCTGCTGGCCGGCCACGGCGCCAGCGTCACCAACAACCCGCATGAAAGCGCCTATCACTGCGGTGCCTGCGGCGGCCATACCGGCGAGGTGTCCGCCCGGCTGCTCGCCACGCTGCTGAACGACCCCGAGACCCGCGCCGGCCTGCCGGCGCAGGGGATCGCGCTGCCGGCGGACACGCTGTTCCTGGCAGCCCTGCACGACACCACCACGGATGCCGTGACGCTGTACGAGGACGCCGCGGCGCCGGACCATGCCGCGGACATCGCCCAGGCGCGCGCCTGGCTGGCGCAGGCCGCCGTGATGGCGCGCGGCGAACGCGCGCTGCGGCTGCCCGGGGCGCAGGCCGAGGACCTCGTCGCCCGCGCCCGCAACTGGGCCGAGCCGCGACCGGAATGGGGGCTGGCGGGCTGCGCCGCCTTCATCGCTGCGCCGCGCGAGGTCACGCGCGGCGCCGATCTCGCCGGGCGCGCCTTCCTGCATTCCTACGATTGGCGGCAGGACCGAGGGTTCTCCACCCTCGAGCTGATCCTGACGGCGCCGGTGGTGGTGGCGAGCTGGATCAGCCTGCAATACTATGGCTCGTCGGTGGCGCCGGGCAGCTTTGGGTCTGGCAACAAGCTGATCCACAACGTGGTGGGCGGCATCGGTGTGGTCGAGGGCAATGGCGGCACGCTGCGCGCGGGGCTGCCCTGGCAGGCGGTGCATGACGGGGTCGGGCTTGCCCACGAGCCGCTGCGGCTGTCGGTGCTGATCGAGGCACCGCCAGCGGCGATCACCGAAATCCTGGCCCGGCACGACGGCGTACGCGCACTGTTCGACAATGGCTGGCTTCACCTGGCCGTGCTGCAGGAGGGACGCATCGCGGCCCGCTACAAGCGCGGCCTGCAATGGGAGGCACGCGAAGGCCTCGTCGCCGCTGCGTGAGGCTTCTCCTGCACGACTGTGCGGTGGAGGCGCAGGATGGTCGCCATAGTGTCGTGCTGTGCGAGAATGCGGTCGGGACCGATTGCACCGAGACGGCCGTCCCCCGCCGACCGCCACCATCCAGAGGGATGGATTCCGTTTCTTGCTGCTGCTCCGGTCGGTTTCCCAACCTCATTTTCCACTTGCCCGCCGGCGCCGCGACACACGGCTTCTCCACCGTATTTCGCGGCGTTCGGCATTATCAATCGAGCCGCGTCGCCCGGAGTCTCAGCGCGTTGCCCACAACGCTCACCGAGGAAAGGGCCATCGCCGCTGCAGCGATGATGGGCGAAAGCAGAATTCCGAACGTCGGATATAGCACCCCCGCGGCGATCGGCACGCCGGCCGCGTTGTACGCAAAAGCGAAGAACAGGTTCTGCCGGATGTTGCCCATCACGGCTTCCGACAGCCGCCGCGCCCGGACGATCCCCATCAGGTCTCCGCCAAGCAGCGTCACACCGGCGCTTTCGATCGCCACCGCCGTACCAGTGCCCATGGCGATCCCGACTTCGGCCGCCGCCAGTGCCGGCGCGTCATTCACGCCGTCACCCGCCATGGCCACGCGGCGCCCTTCGGCCTTCAGCTTTTCGATGATGCGCTGCTTGTCCTCGGGCAGGACCTCCGCTTCGACCTCGGTGATGCCAAGGCGCCGCGCCACGGCCTCGGCCGTCGTGCGGTTATCGCCAGTCAACATCACCACCCGGACGCCCTCCTTCGCGAGTCCCGCGAGCGCCGCCGGTGTCGTCGCCTTGACCGGATCTGCCACGGCGACAATTCCAAAGGCGCGACCATCCACCGCGACGAAGAAGACGGTGGCACCGTCCCCACGCAGGCGCTCGGCTTCCGCCGACAGCGCGCCGACATCCACCTTGGCCTCCTCCATGAGGCGAGCGTTGCCGACCGCGACCTGGCGTCCCTCAACCACGCCTGTCACGCCACGGCCAATCGGTGCATCGAAACCCTCGACCGGCGGCACGACCAGACCCCGCTTCTCCGCCGCTCGCACGACGGCTTCGGCGAGGGGATGCTGGCTTGGACGTTCCAACCCCGCAGCCAGACGCAACACCTCATCCTCGGCCATGCCCGCTGCAGGGATCACCGCCACCACGTCCGGCCGCCCTTGGGTAAGGGTGCCGGTCTTGTCCACGACCAGCGTGTCGATCCGCTCCATACGCTCCAGCGCCTCGGCGTTCTTGATGAGCACGCCCGCCTGCGCGCCGCGGCCCACGCCCACCATGATCGACATCGGCGTCGCCAGCCCCAGTGCACACGGGCACGCGATAATCAGCACCGTCACCGCGGCGACCAGGGCAAAGGCGAGGCGCGGCTCCGGTCCCCAGATGCTCCAGACGGCGAAGGCAACTATGGCTATTGCCACCACCACCGGCACGAACCAGCCGGAGACCTGATCGGCCAAGCGCTGGATCGGTGCGCGGGAACGCTGCGCCCCCGCGACCATGCGGACGATTTGTGCCAGCACCGTATCCTGGCCGACACGGTCCGCGCGCATGATGAAGCTGCCCTGGCCGTTCAGCGTACCGCCGACGACCTGATCGCCCACCGTCTTGGTGACTGGCACTGCCTCGCCGGTTACCAGGCTCTCATCGACGTTGGAGGCGCCCTCCAGCACCGCACCGTCGAGCGGCACCTTGTCACCAGGACGAACGCGCAGCCGATCGCCAACGACGATGGCAGCCAGCGCCACCTCCTCGTCGGATCCGTCATCGCGCAACCGACGCGCCTGGGCCGGCGCCAGATCGAGCAAAGCGCGGATCGCGCCGCCTGTCTGCTCACGCGCCCGAAGTTCGAGCACCTGCCCGAGCAGTACCAGCACGACAATCACCGCCGCCGCCTCGAAATATACGGCAACCGAGCCATCCGCGGCGCGGAAGGCCACCGGGAAGATATCAGGCGCCATGGTCGCCACGACACTGAACACCCAGGCGACGCCAGTGCCCAATGCGATCAGGGTGAACATGTTGAGGCTTCGGTTCACCAGGCTCTGCCAGCCACGGACAAAGAACGGCCAGCCGGCCCAGAGCACCACGGGCGTCGCCAGCGCCAGCTGAATCCAGTTGCCGACGCGCGGCCCGCCGACAAGGTGCATCATCCCCGTCAGGTGACCGCCCATTTCCAGCAGGAAGACCGGGATGGTCAGCACAAGGCCAATCCAGAAGCGCCGGGTGAAATCCACCAGTTCCGG
>NZ_JAUYTS010000232.1 GCF_030695085.1 Falsiroseomonas sp.
CTGGTGGCGGATCGCCGGGCTGATGCGGTGCGGGAGGTGGTGGAACTGGCGGAGGCGGCGCGGATGCTGGGCCTTGCCCGGCTGGCGGCGGCGGTGGAACGCCTCGGCGCCGCCGCTGGCGGGCCGGGCGCGCTGCCGGCGCTGGGCGGGCTGCGGCGCGGTCTGGTGCTGTTGCAGGAGATGGCCGGGGAGCCGGCCGGCGCCGCGCAGCTCATCGGCCCGACGGGCGGCGAATCCGTGGCGCTCGGCCCGCGCCTCGCCGCACTGGCCTATCAGCTTGAGGCCGCGCTGGCCGGCGGCGATGCGACCGCCGCCATGGCCGGCGCGATGGAAGCGGCGGAGGTCGCCGCGGCCTTCGGGCTGGAGGCGCTGGAACTGCTGCTGCTGGCGCTGGCCGACCTCGCGGACCGCGCCGCGGACCCGGATGCGGCGGCAATCCTGGCCGCGCAGGGGCCCGGGCTGGTGGAGCGGCTGCGCCAGGCGGCGGAAGGCGGGCTGGCGGCGCTGCGCGCGGTGCCGGAGGCGCTGCCCGGTGCGGACCAGGCGGACCCCCGCATCCCGCCCGGCTTCGCCGCCCTGCTGGGCGCGGAGGGCCGCCGCCGCGTGGTCGCGGCGGTGGAGGGCGGGCGGCTGCTGGTGCGGTTGCGGCTGGCCATCGGCCTGCCGGCGGAGCTGGAGGCCGGCATCGCCGCCGCCCTGGCCACGGAGGCGGAGGTGCTGACCAGCCGCACCGTGCTGGATGGCCAGCCGCCGCATCTCGACATGCTGCTGGCCGGCCCGGCGGAGTTCGAGGCGCTGTCCCGCGCGCTGACCGCCGCCGACCCCGCCGGCGCGGCCGTGCTGGAACTCGCCCCGGCCGAGACCGGCCCGGCGCCGGAGGCCCAGCCCGCCCGCGGCGCGCCGGTGACCATGCGGGTGCGGCAGGAGACGATCGACCAGATCATCACGCTGGAGACCGAGGTGCGCGCCGCCGCGCTGGCGCTGGCGGAGGCGCTGGATGATGGCGGCCTGGCGCAGGCGCTGGCCACGCTCGGCGCGCTCGAACGCCGGCTGCCCGGCGGCGTGGCGCGGGATCTGGGCTCTGCCGTGGGCCAGCTGCGGCAGTTGCAGGAAACGCTGGAGCGCAGCGAAAGCCGCCTCGCGCTCGGCATGCGGCGCCTGGATGACGCGGTGATGGAATTGCGCGTGGTGCCTGTGGGCACGCTGTTCGGCCGCCTGCCGCGCGTGGTCCGCGCCGTAGCCCAGGCCTCGGGGCGGGAGGTCGAGCTGGTGATGGAGGGCGAGGACGTCACCATCGACCGCAGCCTGGTGGAATTGCTGGCCGACCCGCTGCTGCATCTGACGCGCAACGCCGTGGACCACGGCATCGAGCCGCCCGAGGCGCGGGAGGAAGCGGGTAAGCCGCGCCGCGGCCAGCTCCGCGTCTCCGCCGCGCGGCGCACCGGCCAGGTCTGGGTCCGGGTGGCGGAGGATGGGCGGGGAATCGACCGCGCGAAGGTGCTGGCCCGCGCGGTGGCGCGCGGCATGGTCAGCACCGAACAGGCGGCGCAGATGGGGGAGGAGGAGGTCTTCGCCCTGCTGTTCCGCCCCGGCTTGTCCACTGCCGAGACGGTGACCGAAACCTCCGGCCGGGGCGTCGGGCTGGATGTGGTGCAGGATGCGATTCGCCGCGCCGGCGGCACGGTGGAGGTGGCCAGCGTGGCCGGGCAGGGCACCAGCTTCACGCTCCGCCTGCCGCTGACCGCCGCGGTGCAGCCGGTGCTGCTGGTGGAGGCCGCGGGCCACCCCTATGCGCTGCCCGCCGCGCGGGTGGAGGCGGTGCTGGAAGCCGGCAGCCCCGCAGGCTGCGACGTGCTGTCGCTCGCCGCCCTGCTCGGCGCCGGCGCGGCGCCAGCCTCGGGCGGGGCCATCGTGATCGTGAAGTCGGGCGGGCGCAGCTTCGGCCTGGCGGTGGACCGGGTGCAGAAGCGGACCGATCTGCTGCTGCGCCCGCTGCATCCGGCGCTTGCCGTGCTGCCCGGAATCGGCGGTGTCGGCGTGTTGGGCAATGGCGAGCCGGTGTTGGTTCTGGAACCGGATGGGTTCGCGCCGGAGGTGGCGACGGGTTGATCCACGGCGCTGCGCGGGGGGCGCTGGACGCTGTCGCGCGCCAAGGCTAAGGCCGCGTCATGCGCCGTCAGGGCGACTCGCCCCGGCCCGAAGAATGGCCGCCCGACACTTGCTTGGAAGGACCTGCCCGTGATTGCCCGACGCCACGCCCTAGGTGCCGGCGGCCTCGCGCTGCTGCTGGCCGCCTGCCAGACCCCCATCATCCAGCGTACCCTGCCCGAGGACGGCACGATCGACCTGCTGACGCTGCTGCGTGGCAAGCCGGAACACAGCCGCTTCGCCGCCGCCCTCCAGGTTTCCGGCGCGGTGCCCCGGCTTGGCCTGCGCAGCGGTGCGGTGACGTTGTTCGCGCCGGTGAATGACGGCTTCGCGGGCCTGCCGGCGCCCGTGCTGGCGCTGCTGGACAACCCGCCCTCGAACCCGACGGAGGCGCAGCGCGCGCTGGTGCAGCCCATCGTCTTCGCCAATGCCGCCTTCGGCCTGCTGCGCTTCCAGGACATCTCGGTGCGGCGCAACGTGGTGGTGACCTGGGACCGCGCCCGGCTCCAGGTGCAGCCCAGCGGCACCCGCACCGCGACGCTGGTGCGCGAGGGGGTGACCCAGGTGGCCGGCCGTGCGCCGGTGACCATCACGCGCGGCGATGTGCTGGCCTCCGACGGCGTGCTGCACGTCACCAGCGCCCCGGTCCTGCCGGGCTGAACCTTGATCTTGCGCTAGGCGGGCGCTCAGCCCGCGTAGCGCAAGGCGAGCGCCGTGATGTCATCCGCCTGCGGTGCGCCATCGGCGAAGGTGGTGACGGCGCGCAGCACGGTATCAACCACCCTTGAAGGGTCCGTGCCGGAATCGGCCAGCGCCGCCACCAGGCGGTCCCGGCCGAAGAAGCCGCCCTTGTCATCCTCCGCCTCCGACACGCCGTCGGAGTAGCAGAACATCGCCTCGCCACGCGTGAGCTGGAACGGGTCCGAGCTGTAGGGGATGCCCTCCATCACGCCGAGCGCCGGCTGCCGGCGCAGCTTCTCCATCAGCCGCGGCGCCACGCCCGGCGCGATCAGCAGCGGAATGTCGTGCCCCGCGACGGCGATGCGCCCGGCGCCGGTGATGCCGTCGATCACGCCGAGCACGACGGTGACGAAGGTCTGGCTTTCATTGTCGGCCGAGAGGTCGTCATTGGTCATGGTGAGGATGTCGCCCGGGTCCGGCGCGGCATCGCCCGGCGCCAGGCGCTTCGCGGCGGCGCGCATCAGGCCGAGGGTGCGCGCCATGGTCAGCCCGGCCGGGGCGCCCTTGCCGGAGACATCGGCCACCGCGAACAGCATGTGCCGGCCATCGAGGGCCAGGCAGTCATACAGATCGCCGCCCACCTGGCGCGCGGGAACCATGGCGGCGTGCACGGAAAGCTCGCCCGTGGCCGCGGCGGCAAAATCCCGCGGCACCAGCGAGAGTTGGGCGGCGCGGGCCGATTCCAGCTCCGCCTCCAGCGCCGCCAGCCTGGCATCGGCCAGGTCGCGCAGGCGCTTCTTTTCCAGCACCGCGCCGAGCCTTGCCTTGAGCAGCGGCGGGTCGAAGGATTTCGGCAGGTAATCCTCGGCGCCGAGCTCGATGCAGCGGACGATGTTGTCCATGTCCGTCAGCGCGGAGATGACGATGACGGGCGGCGCCGCACCGCGTGCGACGCGCAGTTGTTCGAGCACCCCGATGCCATCCAGGTTCGGCATTTCCAGATCGAGCAGCATGATGTCGAAGCGCCCGCGCTCCAGCGCCGCCAGCCCCTGCACCCCGTCCTCGGCCATCGTCACATTGGGATAGCCCAGTTCCGCCAGCCGGCGCTTCAGCACCAGCCGGTTGAAGCTGCTGTCATCGACGACGAGGATCGCGACATCCGCGCCGCCCGGATTGGTCTCGCTCACGCTTTCTTCCCTCGATCGGAGGCCCCACGGTCTGAAGCCCCACGGTCTGATGCCATGGCCTCCACCACGCTGCGGGTCTCGGCGGCCAGCTTGGACAGGTCGATCATGGTCACGGTGATCTCCTCCGCCGCCGTCGCATTGGACTGGCCGATGCGGGACAGGGTGCTGACGCGGTCGGTGATGGAGGTGACGGTGGCCTGCTGTTCCTCCATCGCCACCGCGATGGCACCCGCCAGCCGGGCAGATTCGGTGACGAGGGTTTCCAGCTCATCCATCGCCTCGCCCACCGCGGCGGCGGTGCCGCTGCCCTCGCGGGTGCGGCGGCCGGCGACGAGCACGACATCGGCGATTTCCTGGGCCAGCGTCTCGCTGCTGGCGGCGAGTGCGCGCACTTCCTCCGCCACCACCGCGAGGCCGCGGCCGTGCTCGCCGGCGCGAGCGGCCTCGATGGCGGCGTTGATCGCCAGGATGTTCGTCTGCGTCGCGATCTTGGCGATGGTGCCGGCGATGCGGGTGACGCGCTCGGTGTCCTCGGCCACCGCGTCGACCAATTCGATCAGGCTGCGCAGCTTCACCAGGTTGCTGGCCAGCAGGGTCTTCGATTCATCGGCGCGGTCGCTGCTGTCCTGCGTCGTGCGGTTCACCTCCCGCACCGCATCCTGGGTCTGGCCGAGCGCTTCCTCCACTTGGCGCAGCTCCGCCAGCTGGGTCATCGCGCCATCCGAGACCTGGCCGATGGCGTCCGAGGCCTGGGTGGTGGCGACCGCGGTGCGGCGGGCATTCTCCAGCGCGGTTTCGGTCAGGTTGCGGGCGGCGACCAGATTGTCCCGGAACACCAGCAGGGCGCGTGCCATCTCGCCCACCTGATCCGTGCGATCCGCCCCCGGCACGGCGGTTTCCACCGCGCCGCGGGAGAGCGCGACCATGGCGCTGGCCAGGCGCGACAGCGGCCGGGCAAGCAGCCGCACCAGCACCACCCAGACCAGGGCGCAGCCCACCAGGCCCGCGGCGGCGGCGGCGATGACGATGGTGCGCGCCTGCTGTTCCAGCTGCCGTGCAGCTTCCAGCGATTCTTCCGAACTGCGCTTCACCTCGACCCGCGCGGCGGTGGCGACGCGGTTGAAGGCGGAGGCGAAATCCAGCCATTCCTCATGCAGCGGGCCGAACATCGGGCGCTGCCGGGCGGCGAAGGCGGCGCGCACCTGTTCGGTGAAGTCGGGCAGACGGCGGGCCATGTCCACGCCGCCACCGAGCACGATGGGGTCGATCTGCGGGCCGAGGATCGCCACCATCCGGTCGAAGGTCTCGTTGATCAACTGGCCGTTGCGAACCATGCGCTGGGCGCTGGGGCCGGGTTGCAGCACGCCAGCGATGACACTGGCGAAGGCGGAGGAGAAATCCGCCACATGCAGCGCCAGGTCATCGACCGCCGTATCGGCATCCCGGTCGCGCAGGCCAAGCTGTTCGATGATGACCACCTGGCGTCCCACCACCACCAGTGCGGCGCCGGACAGCAGGCCCACCACCATCACCATCAGCAGGGTGATCAGCCCGGCCCGTACGCCGATGCGGCCGAGCCAAGCCCCGAGGCGAGAGGCTCCGGGCGTCGCGGTGCCGGCGCGCAGGCCGGCCGGATGCGGTGCCGCCGACGGGGGGGAGGTGTCCGGCATGGCTCAGCCCTGGTCCTGGATGGGTGCGAAGCGGCGCATGCGGATCTGGTGGCCTTCTTTACCTTGGCGTGAGGCTACGGTGCCGGAGGCTACAGGCCGCGCCACCCGGCAACAAGCGCGGGCGGCCCTTCGGGTGGTTTGACTGGCGCCGCCGGGCGCCGGATGCTGCCCGCGCGCAAAGACGCAGGAGGAAAACGCGACCATGGCCGAGCATCCGTTCACCCTGGAAGACCTTGAGACGCTGCGGCAGTGGGACACGCCGACCATCTGCAACGCGCTGGAATTCGTGGTGCCGGCCCGCCGCGGCCATGGCTTCACGGTGCGCCCGATGGTGGCGGCCGACCGCAAGCTGCCGCCGATCTGCGGCCTGGCCCGCACCGGCACCATCCGCGCCGCCGCGCCATCGGGCCGGCCGAAGGAGGTGGATCGCAAGATCCGGCTCGGCTGGTACGAATATGTCGAGCGCGCATCGCTGCCGACCATCGTGGTGCTGCAGGATCTGGACGACACGCCCGGCGTCGGCGCCTTCTGGGGCGAGGTGCATTCGGCGGTGCACAAGGCGCTCGGTGCCCAGGGCGGCGTCACCAATGGCTCGATCCGCGACCTCGACATGCTGGCGCCGAACTTCCAGCTGATTGCCGGGGTGGTGAACCCGTCTCACGCTTTCGTGCACATGGTGGCCTACGGGCAGGAGGTCACGGTGCATGGCATGCATGTGCAGCATGAGGATGTGATCCACGCCGACCACCATGGCGCCGTGGTCATCCCGCATGACGCCGTCCGCAAGATCCCGGCCGCGATCGAGCTGGGCGCACGGAAGGAGAAGGTGATCCTGGACCTGTGCAAGGACCCCGATTTCAGCGCCGCCAAGCTGGCCGAGGCGCTGTCCCAGGCGGACGAGATCCACTGAGCGGGGGTGTTGGCGTGACGGCGCCGCGGGTCGGGCTGGGCCAGGTCCGGCCCGAATGGGTGGACCATTACGGCCACATGAATCTGGCCTATTACCTGGTGGTCTTCGACCTGGCGACGGATGCCGTCTGGCCTGAGTGGGGCCTGGGCGCGCCGTTGCGGGCGCGCGGCCTCGGCACCTTCGCGGTGGAATCCTGGCAGGGCTATCGCCGCGAAGTGGTGCTGGACGCGCCGTTGGCCGCCGACAGCGCGCTGCTGGCCTTCGACAGCAAGCGCCTGCTGCTGCGCCACCGGCTGTATCACGCCGTGGAAGGCTGGCTCTCGGCGGAGAATGAGGTGCTGTATCTTTGCGTCGACCTCGCCACACGGAAGGTCGCCGCCTGGCCGGAGGATGTGCTGGCCCGCTTCGCGGCGCTGCGGGCCGCTGAATCGCCGCAACGCCTGGCGCTGAAACGCGGCGAAACGGGAAGATAACGCAAGGGGATGTTCAACCTTGGCGCGCGAGGATAGGGACGGCGCCAAGGAGGACCCCGATGCCTGACCAGATCACCGAGACCACCCGCACATCGTGGTTCAGCCGGCTCGGCAGTGCGATCGGTGGCATTTTCGTCGGCCTGCTGTTCGTGCTGGCGGCGGTGGTGCTGATCTTCTGGAATGAGGGCCGGGCGGTGCAGACCGCGAAATCCCTCGCCGAGGGCGCGGGCCAGGTCCAGACCGTGGCGGCGGAGCGGCCCGATCCGGCGATGGAGGGAAAGCTGGTGCATGTCAGCGCCCCGGTGCGCGCTGGCGGGGTGCCGGTGGATGCGGAACTCAGCGTCACCGCGCCGCCTGGCACGCTGCGCCTGCTGCGCCGGGTCGAGATGTATCAGTGGCGGGAGGAGCGGCAGACCGAGACGCGCACGCAGCTGGGCGGCGCGACCGAGACCGTCACCACCTATCGCTACACCCGCGGCTGGGCGGAGGGCCGCAACGATTCCAGCCGCTTCCGCCAGCCGGAAGGCCATGAGAACCCCGAGCCGCGCCACGCCGACCGGGCCTGGACGGCGCCCGAAATTCGCCTCGGCGGCTTCCGGCTGACCGAGGACCAGGCGGGCCAGGTGTCGGCACGGGAGGAACTGGCGCCACCCTCCGGTTCCACCATGTTCATCGGCGCCGATGCCAATGCGCCGCGCGTGGGCGATCTGCGCATCACCTGGCGCATCGCGCGGCCGGAGGCGCTGTCCGTGGTCGCGGCGCAGCGGGGCGATGGATTTGCCGCTTTCCGGACCCGGGCCGGCGACGCGCTGTTCCTGCTGGTGCCGGGCCAGGTGCCGGCTTCGGAGATGTTCGCCCAGGCCGAGGCGGCGAATGCGACGATGACCTGGCTGCTGCGCGGCGGCCTGGTGCTGCTGATGCTGGTGGGCTTCGGGCTGGTGCTGAAGCCGCTGAAGGTGCTGGCCGATGTGCTGCCGCCGGTGGGGGCCGTGGTCGGCTTCGGCACCGGGCTGGTGGCGCTGCTGCTGACGCTGGTGCTGGCGCCCTCCGTAATCGCGCTGGCCTGGCTGTTCTACCGGCCGCTGGTGGCGCTGGCGGTGCTGGCGGCAGGGGTCGGCGCGGCGCTGGCGATCGGGCGGCTGCGGCGGCGGGGCATGGCGGCGGCCGTTCAGCGGTAGCCGGCGGCCTGCAACTCGAACAGCTCGGCATAGCGGCCGCCCTGCGCCAGCAGCGCCTCATGCGTGCCCTCCGCCTCCACCTTGCCATCCGCCAGCACCAGGATGCGGTCGGCCATGCGGACGGAGGAAAAGCGGTGCGAGATCAGCACCGCCGTCCGCCGCTCACTCAGGTCCTTGAAGCGGGCGAACACCCCGTATTCGGCGCGGGCATCGAGTGCGGCGGTCGGCTCGTCCAGGATCAGAACCTGGGCTTCGCGCATATAGGCCCGGGCGATGGCCATCTTCTGCCATTCGCCGCCGGATAGCTCGACCCCGTTCTTGAAGCGCTTGCCGATCATCTGGGCGAGGCCGGCGGGCAGGCGGGCGATCACCGCATCCGCCTGGCTGCGCTGCGCCGCGCGTTCGATCCGCGCGATGTCGCCGCGCGCGGCGATGCGGCCGACGGCGATGTTGTCGGCGGCGGTCAGGTTGTAGCGGACGAAATCCTGGAAAATCACGCCGATGCCGGCGCGCAGCGCGTCCAGGTCATAGTCGCGCAAATCGCGGCCATCGAGCAGGATGCGGCCCTCGACCGGATCATACAGCCGCGTCAGAAGCTTCACCAAGGTGGTCTTGCCAGCGCCGTTCTCGCCGACCAGGGCCACCACCTCGCCGGCCCGCAGGGTGAAGGACAAATGCCGCACCGCCCAGCGCTCGGCGCCGGGGTAGCGGAAGCCGACATCCTCGAAGACAAAGCCCTGCCGGATCGGCGTGGGGAAGGGCAGGGAACCGGGTGAGGAGAGGATGCCGGGCTTCACCCGGAAGAAGCTGAACAAATCGTCCAGGTACAGCGCCTGGCTGGCGGTGGTGGAGAAGCCGGTCAGCAGCCCCTCCAGCAATTGCCGCAACCGGCGGAAGGACCCGGCGAGGAAGGTCAGGTCGCCGACGCTGAAGGCGCCCTCCAGCGTGCGCCAGACGATGAAGGCGAAGGCGAGGTAGTAGCCGATGGTGCCGATCGCGGTGAAGGCGCCGCCCCAGAACGCGCGGCGTTGCGCCAGCAGCCGGTTGCCGGCGTAGAAGGCGGCGGAGACCTCGGCATAGCGGTCAATCAGGAAGTCGTTCAGGCCGAAGACCTTTACCTCCTTCGCTGTCTCGGCGCTGGCGGCGGTGGCGCGGAGGTAGTCCAGTTCCCGCCGCTCCGGCGCGCGGCCGTAATCCAGCGCATAGCCCTGGGCGTTGAAATGCGCCTCGCCCAGGAAGGCCGGGCCAAGGGCCACCAGCAGCAGCAGGATCAGCCAGGGGGCGTAGAACAGCAGCCCGGCGGCGAAGCTCGCCACCGTCACCAGATCCTGCACCTGGTTGAAGATCTGGCCCATCAGGCTCATCCGGCCGCTGGTCTGGCGGCGGGCGCGGTCGAGCTGGTCCTGGAAGGCGGCATCCTCGAAATCCGCGAGGTCGAGCGTCGCCGCGTGGCGCATCAGGCGGATGGAGGCGTCATTCGCCACCCGTTCCCCCAGCAGGCTGTCCACCAGCGTGACGACGCGGCTGAGCAGGTCGTTCAGTACCGCAAGACCGAATTCCGCTGCGACCAGCCAGGCGAGCCAATCCAGCCGCCCCGCCTCCCACCACACCCAGGGGCTGTCCGGGCGCGGCTGCTCGCCGAGCAGCGTCACCACATCGTCGATGATCAGCTTGCCGATAAAGAGCGCCACCACGGGCAGCAGCGCCCGGATCAGCCGCAGCATCAGGGATGCGGTGGTGAGCCAGGGGCTGGTGCGCCACACCATGGCGATGAAGGGCGCCAGGTTGCGCAGTGCGCCGAGCCGTTCCGTGAAGGATTGCGCGATGCGTGGCGGCGGTCCGCGCCGGCCGCTCATTCGGGGTTCCTTTCGCGGGGCCCCGCGCGGTTCACGATGACAATGCCGCCGCAGATCAGCAGCAGCGCGCCGAGCAACCCCGGCGTCACCGGCTCCGCCAGAAAGATCGCGCCGAACACGACGCCGAAGGCTGGTGTGAGGAACAGGAAGGGCGCGAGACGGGAGGCCGGGTGGCGCGCGACCATCCAGAACCAGGCGATGTAGCTGGCCACCGCGACGATCAGCACCTGATAGGCCAGCGACCACCAGACCACGGCGCTGGGCGCGAAAATGCCGGCCTCGCCGAGCGCATAGCCGAGGGGGATGAGAAAGGCGGACACCAGAAGCTGATACAGCAGCGTGCGCTCCGGCGCGATGCGAGTAAGGCGGCTGGTCTTGATGGTGGCGATGGTGCCGCCCCAGGCCAGGCCCGCCAGCAGCGCCAGCGCATCACCGACAAGCTGCGCGCCGCCGAGCCGGTCCGCGAAGATCAGTGGCGGGCCGCACAGCGCCATCAGCAGGCCGGTGAGCTTGCGCGGCGTCAGCCGGTCATCCCGCAGCAGGAAGTGGGTGGCGATGGTGGCGAAGAAGGGGCCGGTGTAGAGCAGCACGACGACGCGCGCGGCGGTGGTGCGTTCCAGCGCCGCGAAGATCGCCCAGAATTCCAGCGCGAACAGCGCGCCGCACAGCAAGCCGGCGGGCAGGCTGCCGTCCCGCTTCAGCAGGACCACGCCGCGCCACCAGCACCAGGCCAGCACCGGCGGCACCGCGAGCGCGGAGCGCAGCCCGGCCTGGACCAGGGGGGAGATCCCCTCGCCACCCAGCTTCATCGCCACCTGGGCGAAGCCCCAGCTGGCGCAGAGCAGGACCAGCAGCGCGATGTCGGCCGCCGTCAGCCGAACCGTCACGCCTGGTGGCGCAGCACGCCGCCGACGATGGTGGCCTTCACCTGCGTGCCGGCGATGTCCTCCCCATTCAGCACGTCGCGGTCCAGCACGATGCAGTCGGCCAGCTTGCCGATTTCCAGCGCGCCTTTCTCGGCCTCCTCCCGCTGCGCCCAGGCGCCGAGGGTGGTGTAGGCATGGAGCGCCTCGATCGGCGTGATGGCCTGGGACGCATCGAGATCCGCGCCGCTGGTCGTGCGGCGCGTGACCATGGCGGCAAGCGCGGTCCAGGGCGAGACGCGGCAGACGGCGAAATCCGAATGGCCGGGCGCGGGCACGCCGGCATCGATCAGCGCGCGATGCGGCCACATGTGGCGCATCGCCTCCTGCCCGCGATTGGCGACATAGGCCTCGCCCAATTCGTCCATGAAGCCGGTGGCGGAGCTGTCCACGAAGCCGCCGCGCTTCAGCCGGGCGAGGATCTGCGGCGTGACGAAGCAGCAGTGTTCGACACGCATCCGGTGATCCGCCACGGGATGCGCGGCGAGTGCCGCCTCCATCACATCCAGCGCGAAATCGATGCCGCGGTCGCCCACGCCCTCAATCATCACCTGCAAGCCGGCAGCATGCGCGGCGGTGGCGCGCTGGGTGAGATCCTCCTTTTCGTACAGCAGCATGCCGGTATTCGGCACCGGCTCCCCCGGCACCGGTGTGCCGAGATAGGGGTCCCAATAGGCGGCAGTGCGGCCGGAGGTGGAGCAATCCGGGCACCACTCGACACCGATCAGCCGCAGCCAGTCATCGCCAAAGCCGGACTGGATGCCGGCGCCGATCAGCGCGGGAATCAGCGGCTCGTCGCGGCCGGAGGCGATGATGCCCATCCGCATCCGCCATTTCCCATCCCGCCGCATGCGCTGATAGGCGCGGATCGCCTTGGCCGGCGTCAGCGAATTGGCGACGGAGGTGATGCCGGCGGCGAGGCACTGGTCCTGCACCTGTTCCATGCCCTCCGCGATATCGGCCTCGCTATCCTGGCCGTGCACGGCGTTGAGGAAGACATGCGCCGCCGTCTCCCGCACCAGGCCGGTGAAGCTGCCATCGGGCATCCGGTCGAAGCGGCCGAAGGCGGGGTCGGGGGTGTCCCGCGTAACGCCGCAGGCGGCGAAGGCGGCGGAATTGGCCAGGCCGAGATGCCCGTCCGTCCGCAGGATGAAGATCGGCCGGCCGAGGCTCGCCGCATCCAGCTCCGCGAGCGTCGGATAGCCGCCGCAGGCGCGTTCGTTCAGCCGGTAGAAAGCGCACCATTGGCCGGGCGCGGCATTTTCGCAGCGGGCGCGGATGCGGGCCAGCAGCGCATCGCGCGTCGCCACATGATCCGGCGAGACCAGCGTCCAGGCGCGCAGCCGCAGCGCATAGGCATCCGGATGCGCGTGGCTGTCGACGATACCGGGCAGCACGCGGCGACCCTCCGCGTTCAGGATTTTTGTTCCTTGCCCGGCGAGATCACGCAGCCTGTCGTCACCCAGCGCCACGATGCGGCCGTTGAGCGAGGCCAGTGCCGTGCATTCGCGGCCCGCCGCATCCATTGTCGCGATGCGGCCGTTCAGCAGCAGGAAATCGGGGCTCATGCGGCCATCCTGTCGATCTGGTCGCGCAGCCGGTACCAGCCGCCGACGAAGGGCAGGAACCAGGGCGTGCCGGTATAGGTCGGCCGGGTCGGGAAGTTCAGCCCGTCCAGTGCAAACCGCTCATTTGCCGCACCGGCCAGCTTCAGCGCGACATTATGGCCGAGCCAGGTGGCCATGGCGACGCCGCTGCCCTGGCAGCCGGCCGCGAAATGCACGCCGTCCTGCACGCCGATATGCGGCAGGTAGTCGAAGGTGAAGGCGACATAGCCGGTCCAGGCATGGGTGATTTTCGTGCTCGCCAGCTCGGGGAAGGTCGCCGTCATGTAGCTGTGCAGCGTCGGCGCGGATTGTTCCGCGGTCGCTGCGCGGAAACTGGCTCGGCCGCCCCACAGCACGCGCTTGCCGTCCGGTGACGGGCGAAAGTAGTTCAGCACGCGCTTGCTGTCCGAAATCATGCGGCGGCCGGGGAACAGACGGTCCATCGTCTCCGGCGGCAATTCCTCCGTCGCGATGATGTAGGAGTTCAGCGGCACCAGGCGCTTCGCCAGCCAGGGCAGGGCGGTGCCGCGCGCATCCTTGGTGTAGCCGTTGGTGGCGACCAGCACGGCGTCCGCGCGCAACTCACCCTTGTCGGTCGCCAGGCGGAAGCCGCTGCCGTCCTGCTTCACGCCAGTGACGCGCACGCCGTCCACCAGATGCGCGCCTGCCTTCTCCGCCGCCGCGGCCAGGCCGCGCGCATATTTGCCGGGATGCAGGCTGCCGGTGGCGGCTGCCGCCATGCCACCGTGGTAGTGATCGCTGCCCAGGAATTCACGCTGGCGGGTCTTCGGCACCATCTCGGTCGGCAGGCCCGTCACCTTGGCGATCCATTCCGCGCGGCCTTCCATCGCCCGGTAATGGCCCTTGGACCACGCGCCCATGTAGCGGCCGCAGCGGACATAGTCGCAATCGATCCCCTCCCGCGCGATCGTCTCCTCGATGAAGGGGAAGGAGGCGGCGGCGGCCTCGGTGATGCGCTGCGCCTGCTCCGCGCCATAGGTTTGCGAGAGGCCGGTGGAGGCCACCTTCAGACCGCCCGAGACCATGCCCCCATTGCGGGAGGACGCGCCCCAGCCGATGCGTTCCGCATCCAGCACCGTGACCTGGTGCCCGAGGCGGCGCAGTGTCAGCGCGGCGGATAGCCCGGCATAGCCGCCGCCGACGATGGCGACCGCGGTGTGGTCCGGAAGCGTGTTCTCGCGGTCGGGCGGCTCGGCCGCTTCCCACCACCAGGGGCGCGCCTTGAAGCCGGGCGCGAAGATCGGATGCAGATCAGACATTGCCGTGGCGCGCGTCCCGCTGTTCACTTGGTCCCGATAAGGTTCCTGCCGGAGACGCCCCGGATCAAGGGACCAATCGGGGGCTTCAAAAAAAAGGGGATTTCGTATGCAAAACTTCCAGCAGGACTGCGTCGAACTGGCGCTGCAAAAATTCCGCCGCGGCGAAGTCAGCCGGCGTGGCCTGATGGCGGGGCTCGCGGCGCTTGGCGTGGCGAGTGCTCTGCCGGATGCAGCCCAGGCGCAGGCCGCGCAGCAACTGGTGATGGTGAACTGGGGCGGCCTGGCCAACCAGGGCTTCGGCAATTTCTATGGCGCGCCCTTCACCGCAGCCAATCCGGGCGTGACCGTGGTGCAGGACAGCACCGGGCCTTCCGCCGGGCGCATCCGCTCCATGGTCGAGTCGCGCCGCGTGACCTGGGACCTCTGCGACAGCTCTGCCACCTCCTCCTACCTGCTCGGCGGGATGAACCTGCTGAACCCGGTCGATTACAGCGTGGTGGACCGCAACAACGTCATCGGCCCGACCTTCGCGCTGGAGCATGGCGCTGCGCCGTATTCCTTCAGCAACGTGCTGGTCTATGACAGCAGCAAGTTCGAAACCGCGCCGACCGGCTGGGCGGATTTCTGGGATTTGCAGAAATTCCCCGGCACCCGCCTGCTGCGGCGCGATGCGGCCGGTGCGCTGGACGTGGCGCAGCTGTCCCTCGGCAAGAGTCCGGAGAATCTGTACCCGCTCGATATCCGCGCCTGCCTCGCGCGCGTGCGGGAGATCCGGCGAAACCTGGTTTTCTGGACCGGCGGCGCCGAGTCGGAGCAGTTCATCCGCACCGGTGAGGCGGTGATGGGCATGCTGTGGCACACCCGCGCCAAGGTGCTGGAGACCGAGAGCAACGGCCGGTTCAAGTTCATCTGGAACCAGGGCATCCTGCAGCCCGGCATCTTCGTCAGCCCCCGCGGCAATCCGGGCGGTGCGCTGGCGCAGCGGCTGCTGGCCTCGATGCTGGCCAATGCGGCGCCGCAGGTGGAGTTGCTGAAGTTCCTCGGCAACGGGCCGACCAACCCGAATGCCGCCGCGCTCGTGCCGGAGGAATACAAGAAGTACAACCCGACGGAGCCTGCCAATGCGCGGGTGCAGGTGGCGCAGGATGGCCGCTGGTGGGGCCAGAATTATGCCCAGGCCAATGCGGACTACATCGACATGGTCACCGGCTAAAGAAACCTCCTCGGCCTTGGCCCCGGCGCATTTTCCGAACCGTCCAGCCTGCACGCTGGACTTGAAAATGCTCCGGGTGCAGCTTTGCTGCGGCGCGGCATGACCGCGCCGCAGGCAGGCTTGCAGGAATATTGATGCCGACGATCCTGGTGAAATCCGGCGGCGAGGCCGCCATGCCGGAATGGCAGCGGCATTTCGCCGAATTTGCACCGGACCTTGCGGTGCGGTGGTGGGACGATGGCGCTGTGGCACCGGATGCGGTGGACTACGTGCTGGCCTGGGATCCGGAGGCCGGTCGCCTCGGCGGCCTGCCCAATCTGAAGGTGATTTTCGGCAGCGGCGCCGGGGTGGATGGCATCACCGCGGACCCTGCGCTGCCGCGCCACCTGCCGCTGGTGCGCATGGCGCCCGAGGGCGCGACGCAGCGCATGGGCGAATTCGTCTGCTGGGCAGCGCTGTCGCTGTTGAAGGATGCGCGACGCATGGCGCTGAACCAGGCGCTGGCGCAGTGGCAGGATTTCGAGCCGGAGCGCACCGCGGCTGAAACCCCTGTCGGCATCATGGGTCTCGGCAATATGGGCAGCCGCGCTTGCGCCATGTTGCAGGGGCTTGGCTTTCCGGTGCGCGGCTGGTCGCGCACGCGCAAGGACCTGCCGGGCGTGAGATGTTTCACCGGCGCGGCGGAGCTGGATGACTTCCTGTCGGAGACCCGCATCCTGGTCTGCCTGCTGCCCGCCACGGTGGAGACCAACGGCATTCTCGCCGCCCCCCTGCTGGCGAAGCTGCCGCGGGGCGCGGGGCTGGTGAATGCCGGGCGCGGCAGCCACCAGAAGATCGAGGACATCATCGCGGCGCTGGATGCCGGCCAATTGTCCGGCGCCGTGCTCGACGTGTTCGAGAAGGAACCCCTCCCGGCCGGAAGCCCGGCCTGGGCGCATCCGAAGATCACCGTCACGCCGCATGTGGCGAGCCTGCCGAGCCGTCGTGAGCGTGCGCAATATGTGGCGCGCGTGATCGCCGACTTCACCGCAGGCCGCCCGCTTGCCAACCTGTATGACCACGCGCGAGGCTACTGAATGGGACTGCCCCCGCCCCCCGTCCGGCCCGACCCGGACCATGTGCCGACCGAGCAGGAACTGCGCGAGGATCTCGCCGCCGCCTACCGGCTGATTGCGCTGTACGGCATGACCGATCTGGTGTTCACGCATCTCTCGGTGCGCGTGCCGGGGCCCGAGGGGGACATGTCGCATCGGTTTCTGGTCAACCCGTACGGCCTGTTGTTCGAGGAAATCACGGCATCATCCCTGGTGCTGGTGGATGCGGAGGGGGAACCGCGGCAGAACACCACCTGGCCGGTCAATCCGGCCGGCTTCGTGATCCACTCCGCCGTGCATCGTGGCCGCGACACGGCGAATTGCGTGATGCACACGCACACCCTTGCCGGCATGGCGGTGGCGGCGCAGCAAGGCGGCCTGCTGCCGCTGAACCAGATGATGATGGAGTTCATCGGCCGCGTCGCGATCCACGACTATGAAGGCGTCGCCGCGGACGACAATCTGTCGGAGCGTGAGCGGCTGGTGCAGGATCTCGGCGACAAGCCGGCGATGATCCTTCGCAACCACGGGCTGCTGACGGTGGGCCATACGGTGGCGGAGGCCTTCTACTGGATGTGGTATCTGGAACAATCCTGCCGCATCCAGCTTGCTGCCCAATCCTCCGGCGCGCCGCTCGCGGTGGCCTCGGACGCCACGGTGGAACGCACGCGCAAGCAGTTCAGCACCGGCCCCACCAAGGGCTGGCTGCCCTGGCAGGCGCTGCGGCGAAAGCTGGATCGCGAGCAGCCGGATTATCGCGCCTGATGTCGGCCGCGGGACATTCGCTCGCCCTGCGCGGCTTGAGCAAGCGCTATGGCAGCTTTACCGCGGTGGCCGATGTGTCACTGGACGTGGGGCAGGGGGAGTTCCTGACCCTGCTCGGCCCCTCCGGCAGCGGCAAGACCACCATCCTGATGTGCATCGCGGGCTTCGTGGCACCGAGCGAGGGCGCCATCCTGCTCGATGGCCAGGACATCACGCCGCTGCCGCCGGAACGCCGCGACTTCGGCATGGTGTTCCAGGGCTACGCGCTGTTCCCGCACATGACGGTGGCGGAAAACGTCGCCTTCCCGCTGCGCGTCCGCAAGATGGGAACGGCGGAGCGGGAGGCGAAGGTGCGCGCCGCGCTGGACCTGGTGCAGCTTTCCGCCTTCGGCGAGCGCCTGCCGCGGCAGCTTTCCGGCGGCCAGCAGCAGCGCGTCGCGCTGGCCCGCGCGCTTGTGTTCGAGCCGGCGCTGCTGCTGCTGGATGAGCCGCTTTCGGCGCTCGACAAGAAACTGCGCGCCGAATTGCAGGATGAGCTGAAGGCGCTGCACCGCCGCATCGGCCGCACCTTCGTCAATGTCACGCATGACCAGGAGGAGGCGCTGTCCCTGTCCGACCGCGTCGCCATCCTCAACCATGGCAAGCTGATCCAGCAGGGCGCGCCGGCCGAGCTGTACGAGGCGCCGCGCACCCGCTTCGTCGCCGATTTCCTCGGCAAGTCGAACTTCCTGGCCGGCACGGTGCAGGAGGTGTTTGCCGGCGGCTTCGCCATCGGTGCGGGTGCGACGCGGGTGGTGACCGCTTCCGCCGAACTGCCGCCTCTGGGTAGCCAGGCCCTGCTCAGCCTGCGGCCGGAGAAGATGGCGCTGCTGGCGGAGGGGGAGACGGCAGAGAATACCGTGACCGGCAGCATCGCGAGCTGGTCCTATCTCGGCGCCGGCTATGCGCTGAACGTGGCCACGCCGGATTTCGGCACGCTGCGCATCACCCTGCCGAGCTGGAACGCGCCGATCGCACCGCGCGAGGGTCTGCCGGTGCGGCTCGGCTGGAGTGCGACGGCGAGCGTGCCGGTGCTGGATGATGAGCCATGATGCGCCGGCAGGATGTCGGGTGGTGGCTGCTGATCCTGCCGGCCTTCCTGCTGATGACGGCCTTCTACGTCGCGCCCATCGCGCAGGTGCTGGCCATTTCCTTCACCGAGCCGACGCCGGGGCTGGGCAATTACGAGCGGCTGTTCACCAATGAGAGCGTGCAGCGCGTCATCATCACCACGCTGCGGATCTGCGTCATCACCACCACGATCTCGCTGCTGCTGGGTTATGTGCTGTCCTACCGCATCGCGCTGGCCAGCCCGGCCGCGCAGCGCTGGTGGATCCTGGCGGTGCTGGTGCCGCTGTGGATTTCCGTGCTGGTCCGCGCCTTCGCCTGGGTCACGCTGCTGCGCCGCCAGGGCCTGGTGAACGAGACGCTGATGAGCACCGGCCTCATCACCGAACCGCTGCAACTGGTCTGGAACGAATTCGGCATCGTCGTCGGCATGGTGCACTACATGGTGCCCTATGCCGTGCTGCCGATGCTGGCCAGCATGCGGGAGATCGACCCGCGGCTGCTGGCCGCCGCCCGTGGGTTGGGTGCCGGTCGCATCACCATCTTCGCGAAAATCTTCCTGCCGCTGTCGCTGCCGGGGCTGCTGGCGGCCGGTGTGCTGGTCTTCATCTTCACGCTCGGCTTCTACATCACACCGGCGCTGCTCGGCGGGGGCAAGACGCTGATGGTGGCGGAATGGATCGGGCTGCAGATCCTGGACCTGCTGCGTTGGGGCCTGGGCACGATGATGGCCACCGTGCTGGTTGTCGCCATCCTGGTGACGCTGGCGATCTTCTCCCGCCTCGTGGACATGAAGCGGGTGTTCGGGGGCGGGGGCGCATGATGTCGCATCAGCCTGGCCTGTTCGCGCGCGGCTCCGCCTGGGTGGTGGCGCTGTATCTGCTGCTGCCGATCAGCATCATCCTCCCCGTCTCCATGACCGATCAGCGCTTCCTGTCCTTGCCGAGGGAGGCGCTGTCGCTGCAGCATTACGTGACGGTGTTCGGCTCGCCGGAATGGCTGGCCTCGATCTGGCAATCCTTCCAGATCGCGGTGGTTTCGACGGCCATTGCCGTGGTGGCGGGCACGCTGTGTGCGATCGGCTGCTGGCGGCTGGCCAGCCGCGCGACCAATCTGGTCCGGGCGTTGATGCTGCTGCCCATCATCATCCCCTCCATCGTCTATGCGGTGGGGCTGTATCGCTACTTCGCCGGGCTTGACCTGCTGGACCGCTTCATGGGCGTGGTGCTGGCGCATGGCGTCACCGGCATTCCCTATGTCGTCATCACCGTCTCCACCGCGCTGGCCGCCTTCGACCCGCGGCTGGAACAGGCGGCGCGTGGCATGGGGGCCTCCCTGATGCAGACGCTGCGCTGGGTGATCCTGCCGCGCATCACGCCCGGCATCCTCTCCGGCGCTATCTTCGCCTTCATTCATAGCTGGGACGAGCTGGTGATCGTGTTGTTCATCGCGTCCCGCGATGTCTTCACCCTGCCGCGCCGGATCTGGGACGGAATCAACGAGAATCTGGACCCGGCCATGGCCGCGGTGGCCGTGCTGCTGGTGGTCTTCACCACCGGACTTCTGCTGCTGGATCTGGCGCTGAGACGACGCCGGGCAGAATAGGGAAACGCCATGACACGCGCGATGAGTGAATTCGACCACCGCTACAACATGCTGATCGAGCGCTTCGCCAGCGAGCCGGAGCCGGCCTTCGAGACCGCGAGCGAGCAGGCCTTCACCTGGGGCCGCGAATGGGGCTGCAATTCGGATATCGGCACGCTGCGCGTGGTGCTGATGCACCGCCCGGGCGAGGAAATGCGCGTGGTGGATACGCTGCCGCACATCCCCGAACTCAACGCCTTCGGCGATTCCGCCACCGGCGCCTATTGGCGCGGCGATACGCGCCCGACCCTGGCCGAACAGCAGGCGCAGCATGATGCGCTGACCGAAGCGCTGCGGGAGGAAGGCGTGGAGGTGGTCTACCTCAAGCGCGCCGCGCCGGGCCGGCACAAATCCATCTACACGCGGGACAGCTGCATCGGCATCCAGGGCGGCGCCATCGTCACCCGCATGGGTCCGCGCATCCGGCGGGGGGAGGAGGCGCCGGTGACGGAAACGCTGGCGGCGCTGGGCATGCCCATCCTGCGCACCATCCACGGCACCGGGCTGATGGAGGGTGGCAGCTTCGCCTATATCCGGCCGGACCTCGCCGTGGTCGGCGTCTCCTCCCGCGTCAATGAGGAAGGCGCCCGGCAGCTGGAGGAGGTGCTGGCGGTGCAGGGCACGAAGCTGATTCGTGTGCAGATTCCGGGCTACCGCCTGCATATCGATGGCGCCTTCGTGATGATCGACCACGACACCGCCATCGTGAACCCCTCCACGCTGCCCTTCGTCTTCATGGAGGAGATGAAGCGCCAAGGGGTGAAGCTGATCCATGTGAACCATGAGGACCCGTCCTGGACCATCAACTGCCTGGCAGTCCGGCCAGGCCGTATCCTGATGAGCGACAAGGTCGGCCCCCGCACACAGGACGCGCTGGACCGCGCGAACATCTCGATCCGGCTGGTGGAGTACGACAAGGTCGGCCTGGGCGGCGGCGGCATCCATTGCTCGACCAGCCCCCTGGTGCGGGACTGGCTGTAAAGCTGGGTTTTGGCGCAATCCGTGCTAACTCCCCGGCATGGAGACCAAAGCCCCCACCCCGCGTGCCGTCCTCGTCGGAATCCAGACGCCGGAGGTGGATGACATCGCCCACGCCGCCAGCCTCGAGGAACTCGGGCGGCTGGTGAAGACGCTGGGCTATGAGGTGGTGGGCAGCGTTTCCCAGCGCCGGGAGGGCACCGGCGCCGGGTCGCTGCTCGGCAGCGGCAAGCTGGCGGAGCTGGCGGCGCTGACCGGCGGAACCGGCGAGACCGGCACCATGGCGCCGCCGCCCAGGGCCAAGGCGCGGCAGCGTTTCGAAGGTGCCGCCGAGGCCGCCGCACCGGAGCCGGAAGAAGCCGCGGCGCCGAAGCCCGAATTCGTCATCGTCGACCACGAGCTGTCGCCGAGCCAGATCCGCAACCTGGAACGCGCCACCGGCGCCCAGGTGCTGGATCGCACCGGCGTGATCGTGGAGATCTTCCACCGCCACGCCAATACGCGGGAGGCGAAGCTTCAGGTGGAGATGGCGCGGCTGAAATACGTCGCCCCCCGTCTGCGCGAATCCTCGGGCGGCGGCGGGCGGCAGCAGGGGCCGGGCGCGGGCGAGACCAGCCTCGATCTCGATCGCCGCAAGATCCGTGACCGCATCTCCGAGCTGAAGGACCAGCTGGAGGCGGTGCAGCGCGACGGGGACAATCGGCGTTCCGCACGGCGGGACCAGCTGCGGGTGGCGCTGGTCGGCTACACCAATGCGGGCAAATCCTCGCTCATGCGGGCGCTGACCGGCAGCCAGGTGCTGGTGGAGGACAAGCTGTTCGCCACGCTCGACACCACCGTCCGCATTCTGCAGCCGGAGACGCGGCCGCGCATCCTGGTCTCGGACACGGTCGGCTTCATCAAGCAGTTGCCGCATGACCTGGTGGCGTCGTTCCGTTCCACCCTGGCGGAGGCGCTGGAAGCCTCGCTGCTGCTGTTCGTGGTGGATGCCTCCGACCCGACCTATGAGGCGCAACTGGAGGTCAGCCGCAGCGTATTGCGGGAGATTGGCGCGGATGCGGTGCCGTCCCGCCTGGTGCTGAACAAGATGGACCGGGTCGATGCCGCCGGCCGCGCCGCGCTGGCGGAGAAGCACCCTGACGCGATCATGCTGTCCGCCCATGCGCCGGAGGATGTCGCGGCGCTGCGGGAGACTCTGATAGCCTTCTTCGAGGCGCAGATGGAGGAGGATGTGCTGATGCTGCCCTATGCGAAGCAGGGGCTGATCGGCGAGGTCTATGAAAGCGCCCGCGTCCTGTCCGAGGATTTCAACGAGGCAGGCCGCGTCCTGAAGGTCCGCGGCCTGCCCGGTGCGATTGCGCGTTTGCGCCGTAGCCTCGCCTGACCGCTAGCGCTTGGTCACGCCCCAGAACACCGGCACGGTGGTCGGCCGCAGACCCTCGATGTTGCTGCGATGCGCGGCCAGCGTGCGGAATTGCCCGGCATTGATGTAGGGCAGCACGTGATAGGCGCGGGCATGGACGCGGTGCAGGATTTCCTGCCGCTTCGCCGCGTCATTCTCCTCCCACCACGACCGGCGCAGCGCCTCAAGCTCAGCATCGCAGGGCCAGCCGGTCAGGCCACCTTCGCAGGGGCTGGCGAGGTACAGGTTGGTCAGGGGGTTCTGCCCGTCCAGCACATTGGCGACCGTGACGAACATGTTCCAGCCGCCCTGTTCCACCGGCTCCCGCCGGTTGCGACGCTGGGTGACGGTGGCCCAGTCCATGCTTGGCACATCCATGGTCAGGCCGCCGCGCTGGAAGGCGGCGGCCATGGTCAGCGTGGCCGCGTTGTTGATCGGGCTGTCGGCGGCGTTCATGAAGACCACGCGGCGCCCGTCATAGCCGGCCTGCCGAAGCAGGGCGCGGGCGCGGTCCAGGCTTTCGGCGCGCAGGCCCTCGGCGCCGGCATCCGATTGCAGTGGCGTGTTGCAGAAGAAGTAGGCGGGGCAGTAGGGCACCTGCTCGGATGGGCGAACGCCGATGGCGTTCAGCACATCCTGCTGGTTGATCAGGTGCAGCAGCGCCTGGCGGGCCTCCGGCTTGTCGAAGGGCGGCTGGGTGTGGTTCAGCCGCAGCCAGACCATGAAGCCCACCGGGTTCAGCGCGAAGGTGCGGATGTTGCGGTTGCGCTCCAGCACCGGGATCAGATCCGGTGAGGGCTGTTCGATGAAGTCGATCTCACCGGCCTGCAGGGCGGCCGCTGCCGTGGCGGGGTCTGGCATCGCCACCCATTCCAGCCGGTCGATGTTCACCACCTTGCCGCCGGCCAGCCCATCGGCCGGCTCCGGCCGCGGGCGATAGGCGGGGTTGCGCAGGTAGACGGCGCGGTTGCCCACCTGCCATTCACGCGGCTGGAAGATGAAGGGGCCGCTGCCGGTCGCTTCCGTGATCGCGGTGGCGGCCGGTGTCTGGGCGATACGTTCCGGCATGACGAACAACGCGCTTGCCGTGGGGCGTGCCAGCGCCTCCGTCACCAGTGCGAAGGGGCGCGAAAGCTGGATGGTGAAGGTCTTCTCATCCACCACCTCCATCGCCGCGGTTGAGGCCGCGAGCGCCCGGCCGACGATGTCACGCTGCGACCAGCGGCGGATCGAGGCCACGGCATCGGCCGCGCGCACCGGCGTGCCGTCATGGAAGGCGAGGCCTTCGCGCAGGGTGAAGCGGTGGCTCATGCCATCCGCGCTTGGCTCGTGCCGATCAACCATCTGCGGCCGGGCGACGCCCTGGCTGTCGAGCGCGAAAAGCTGATCGTACACCATGAAGCCATGGTTGCGGACGAAGGCGGCGGTGGAGTTCACCGGGTCCAGGCTCGCCAGGTCATTGATCAGCACGACGCGCAGTGTCGATTGCGCCGTGGCAAGGGCCGGTGCGAGGCCAATGGCCGCCGCCGCTGCGATGCCCAACCAATATCTGCGCTTCATTGGATATCATCCTGCCTAGGGAAGCAGCGATCATCTCCGCAGGCCGGCTCCGGTGCAATGTTGTAGCGTCATCGCCGGGTTGACGGGTGCAGATCGCCGCAGGACAGTCTGCACATTCACTGCTGCGCGCGGAATGGGGTTTGACGGCTTGATGGGCCAGGATGTTGTTTTTACCGGCGGACGCGTCTTTCGCGGACTGGCGGGCGGCTTTGCCGAAGCGGTGGCGGTGCGGGATGGCCGCGTGCTCGCGGTGGGGAGCGAGGCCGAGGTTGCGGCCGCCGCCCCACAGGCCCGGCGCGTGGCGCTGGAGGGGCGCGTCGCGATCCCCGCCTTCAACGAGGCGCATATGCACCTGCTGCCCTACGGCCTGGCGCTGGCGGGCGTGAACCTGCGGGCCGAGGAAGTTCGCAGCCTGGATGAGGTGCTGGCGCGAATCGGCAAGGCCGCGAAGGAATCGCCGAAGGGCGCCTGGGTGCTCGGCCGCGGCTACGACCATGCGGAGCTGGATATCGGTCGCCACCCCACGGCGGCGGAGCTGGACCGCGTTTCGCCCGACAATCCCGTCTTCATCGTCCGCACCTGCGGCCATATGGGCGTGGCGAACACCGCCGCGATGCGCGCGGCCGGCGTCGGCCACAACACGCCGGACCCCGAGGGCGGCGTGGTGGAGCGCAAGGCTGGCGCGCTGACCGGGCTGTTCCAGGAACGCGCCATGCGGTTGATCCGCGACGTTGTGCCGGAGCCGGATGAGGCGACACTGGTGGATGCGATTGAGCGCGCCGGCAATCACCTCGCCTCGCTCGGCTTCGCTTCCGCCACCGACATGAATGTCGGCATGACGGCGGGCATGGCGGAGGTCGCGGCGTTTCGCAAAGCCGTCGCCACGGGCCGTTCGCCGATGCGGATGTGGAACGTACTCGCCGGAAACCCCGAGGGTATCGCGCTGCAGGCCTGGGAGGCCGGGCTGCGGCCGATGCAGGGCGACGACATGCTGCGCTGGGGCGCGGTGAAGGTGTTCGCCGATGGCTCCGCGGGCGGGCTGACGGCGGCCTTCTTCGACCCCTATCTGGAAAGCGCCGGCGGCGGCACCGGCGTCTTCACCTTCCCGGATGAGAAGATCCATGCGCTGCTGAAGCTGTTTCACGAACAGGGCTGGCAGCTCGACATCCACGCTATCGGCGATGCGGCGATCGAACAGGTGCTGGTCGGCATGGAGATGGCGGATAGCGAGGCGCATCCCTTCCTCGGCCGCCGCCACCGTATCGAGCATTGCGGCTTCCTGACGCCGCATCAGCGCAAGCGCATGCTGGCGCGCGGCATCCTGCCGGTGCCGCAGCCGGCCTTCATGTACGAATTCGGCGACACCTATATCCGCAATCTCGGCCGCGCGCGGTCCGAGGAAGCCTATCCGATGCGGACCTGGCTGGAGGAGGGGCATCATCCCGCGGCGTCGTCGGACTGCCCGGTCTCCTCGGTCGATCCCTTCGCCAATCTGTTCACCATGCTGACGCGCAAGACCAATCGTGGCACGGTGCTGGGGCCGGACCAGACGCTGACGGCGGAGCAGGCGGTGCATTGCCAGACCTGGTGCGGCGCCTACACGCAATTCGCCGAGGACCGCCGCGGCACGCTGGAGCCCGGCATGCAGGCGGACATCGCCGTGCTGTCGCGCGACATCTTCGCCTGCGATCCGGAGCTGATCCTGCGCGACACGCGGGCTGACCTGACGCTGCGCGGTGGCGAGGTGATCTTCGACCGGCATGGGGCGCTTGCGCCATGCTGAGGCATGCCGTCCAGCGGCTGATGCTGGCGGTGCCGGTGATGTTCGGCGTGCTGCTGGTGGGCTTCCTGCTGATGCAGGTGGTGCCCACCGACCCCGCCATCGTCCGCGCCGGCCCGAATGCGAGTGCCGAGGTCATCGCCCAGATCCGTACCGATCTCGGGCTGGACGAGCCGCTATATGTGCAGTTCGCGCTGTATCTGTGGCGGCTGGCGCAGGGCGATCTCGGCGTCTCCATCATCAACAACGTGCCGGTCGCGCATGAGCTCGCCTCCACCATCGGCCCAACGCTGGAGCTGATGTTCGCCAGCCTGATCTGGTCCATCCCGCTCGGCATCGCGATGGGCACGGTGGGCGCCTATCTGCGCGGCTCGCTGATCGACCGCATCGTCATGGCCTTCAGCGTGGCGGGCGTTTCCGTGCCGGTGTTCTTCTTAGGCCTGGTGCTGATCTGGTTCGTCGGATTCCAGTGGCAGTGGCTGCCCTTCACGGGGCGGGAGGGACCGCTCTGGACCTGGCAGGGGCTGCGCGCGGTGATCCTGCCGGCCATCACGCTCGGCGGCGTCTTCGTCGGGCCGGTGGCGCGCATGACGCGCACGGCGGTGCTGGATGTGCTGGGCGCGGACCATGTCCGCACGGCGCGCGCCAAGGGGCTGTCGGAGCGGCTGGTGGTCACGCGGCATGCGCTGCGCAACGCCATGGTGCCGGTGGTGACGCTGATCGGGTTGCAGATCGGCTTCCTGCTCGGCGGCGCGGTGGTGACCGAAACCGTGTTCTCCTGGCCCGGCGTCGGGCGGCTCGCTGTGGGCGCCATCCTGTCCTCCGATTTCCCGATGGCGCAGGGCACCATCATCGTGTTGTCGATGGGCTTCATCCTGGTGAATCTGACTGTGGATCTTCTGTATGGCGTGCTCGACCCGCGGGTGCGGGCATCATGATGACCTCCGATGATCGCAGGGCGCAGACACCCCTGGCGGCGCGCAGCGGAGATCTGAAGCGGATGCCCCGGCCATGAGCACCACCGTGACCGAAATCACAGCACCGGCCCGGCCGGGCACGCTGAAGATCCTGCTGCGGGAACCGGCGGCGGCCGTCTCGCTCGCCGTGGTGGTGCTGGTGATCCTGGCGGCGCTGCTGGCGCCCTGGCTTGCGCCGCATGACCCCTTTGAGACGGACCTGATGGCGGTGATGCAGCCGCCGGGCGAAGGCGCCTATCTGCTCGGCACGGATGGGCAGGGGCGGGACATGCTGTCGCGCATGCTGTTCGGGCTGCGGGTGACGCTGGCGATGGGCGCGCTCAGTCTCGGCATCGGTGGCGTCATCGGCGTGGCGATGGGTTTTGCGGCGGCCTATTACCGGCGCATCGACGGGCTGCTGATGCGGCTGGCCGATATCATGCTGTCCTTTCCCGCCATCCTGTTCGGCCTGGCGATCGCGGCCATCTTCGGCCCTGGCGTCACGGCCGTGGTGATCGCGCTGGCGGTGGCCACCGTGCCGCTGATGGCGCGCATCTCGCGTTCCACAGCACTGGTGGTGCTCGGCCAGGACTACATCGAGGCGGCGCGCGCACAGGGCATGGGGGATGCGCGGCTGATCTGGCGGCACCTGATGCCGAACTGCGCCTCGCCGATCCTGGTGTTCTCCACGCTGCGCTTCGGGCAGGTGATCCTGCTGGGCTCCGCGCTGTCCTTCCTCGGCCTCGGTGCGCAGCCGCCGATCGCGGAACTTGGCGCCATGGCAGCCCAGGGGCGCACCTTCCTGTTCTTCGCGCCGCACATCTCGGTCATTCCAGCCATCGGCATCTTCGTCGTCGTGCTGGCCTTCAACGTGCTTGGGGACGCGCTGCGCGACGCGCTCGACCCCCGGCTTCGTATCTAGTCAGGCAGGGAGAAAAAGATGAGGTTCCTCAAGGGCGCAATGGTCGCCGCACTGGCGGCGGTAACCGCCGTGCCGGTGCTGCCGGCCGTGGCACAGACGCCGCGCAACACGGTGGTGTTCCTGCGCGAGATCGACGCGGACCGCTACGACCTGCACCGCTCCACCGCGCGCAGCGCGGGCGAAGTGGTGGGCATGATGACCGACACGCTGGTCACCATGGATTTCGACGGCCAGACCATCCGCCCAGGCCTGGCCGAGCGCTGGACCGTCTCGGATGACGGCAAGACCTACACTTTCCATCTGCGCCAGGGCGTCACCTTCTGCGACGGCAAGGCCTTCACCGCGGAAGACGTGGTGTATTCGATCAACCGCTGGATCTCGCGCGAGACGCGCAGCCCGGTGGCGTGGCGCGCTGGCTCGGTGAAGGAGATTCGCGCGGTCGATGCCCACACCGTCGAGTATGAGCTGAACGAGCCCTTCTCCGAACTCCTGTCGCAGCTCACGCTGTTCTTCGCCGGCGTCATCGACAAGGCGACGGTTGATCGGCTCGGCCAGAACTTCGGCAGCCAGGGCTTCAACGGCACCGGCCCGTATTGCTGGCAATCCTGGACTCCGCGGAACGAGCTGGTGCTGACGCGCCACCCGAACTACCGCTGGGGCCCGCCCATGTACCAGAACCAGGGCCCGGCGCATGTCGAGCGCATTGTCTGGCGCGTGGTGCCGGAACCCTCCGCCCGACTGGCCGCGATCCAGACCGGGGCTGCGGACGTCACGCAGTACATCCCGACCATCGCCATCAACAGCCTGCGCCGCGTGCCGACCGTGACCATGCTGACCCAGCCCAACTACTTCTGGGACTTCTACCTGGGCTTCAAGGTGGACAAGCCCGTGATGAATGACCGCGCCGTGCGCCGCGCGATCCACCAGGCGGTGGACCGTGAGGCGCTGGTGCGCGCCGTGTGGTCGGGCCATGCCCAGCCGGCGCTGAACATCATCAACCCGAATGCGCTGGACTATGACGCACAGTCGGACACGATGGTGCCGCGCTTCGACCCGGCCGCCGCCCAGCGCACGCTGGATGAGGCCGGTTGGACCATGGGCTCCGATGGCGTGCGCGTGAAGGACGGCCAGCGCGCCACCTTCCTGACCTACGGCATCAACACGCTGGAGAATCAGCGCCAGAGCGAGATCATCCAGCAGCAGCTGCGCCGCGTCGGTATCGAGATGCGGATCCAGCTGTTCGACGCGACCGTTGCCTGGGGCCGCATGGCCACCCAGGAATTCGATGCGCTGTTCCTGTCCTACCCGTACTTCTCGGCCGGCGATGCGCTGAGCCTCTACTGGCACAGCCGTGCACGGCCGACGCCGAACCGGATGAACTGGAACAACCCGCAGACCGACGCCTGGCTGGATGAGGCGCGCAGCGCGACCGACCCCGCCGTGCGCCGCACCGCGCTCGCCAACATCCAGCGCCAGCTGGCCGAGGAAGCGCCCTGGCTGACCACCGCGCGTGAACAGCTTTTCGTCGCGGTTTCCAACCGCGTCACCGGGCTGCGCGCGCATGGGCTGTATGGCATCGGCGTCTACAAGGCGCTCGACATGCGCACGACGCGATAAAGGGAGAGAAACCGGCATGACCACAACCGTCATCCGCAACGCCGACCTGGTCGTTGCATGGGACGCCTCGGCGCAGCAGCACATCTATCTGCCCGATGCCGATGTGGCCTTCACCGGCGGAGCCATCAGCTTCGTCGGCCGTGGCTACACCGGCGAGGCGGAGGAGGAAATCAGCGGCTCCGGGCTGATGGTCATGCCGGGGCTGGTGAACATCCACTCCCACCCGTCCAGCGAGCCGATGAACAAGGGGCTGATCGACGAGATCGGCTCGCCGGGCCTGTACAATTCCTCGCTGTATGAATTCATGCCGATCTTCCGGGCGGATTCGGAAGCGGTGCCGTCCTGCGTGCGCGTCGCGCTGTCCGAATTGCTGCTGTCCGGCGTGACGACGGTGGCGGACCTGTCCATGGCGCATCCGGGCTGGATGGATCTGCTGGCGGAATCGGGCATGCGGGTCTGCATCGCGCCGATGTTCAAATCGGCGAAGTGGTTCACCAAGAATGGCCACGTCGTCGAATATGAATGGGACGAGGCCGCCGGCGAGAAGGCGATGGGCGAGGCGCTGTCGCTGATCGAGCGCGCCGAGCAGCATGAAAGCGGTCGGCTGTTCGGCATGGTGGTGCCGGCGCAGATCGACACCTGCACCGACACGCTGTTGAAGGAGAGTTTCCAGGAAGCCGAGAAGCGCGGCGTGTCCTGGCAGATCCACGCGGCGCAATCCGTGGTGGAATTCCATGAGATCACCCGCCGCACCGGCAAGACGCCGATCGGCTGGCTGGATTCCATGGGGCTGCTGAGCGAACGCAGCATCATCGGCCACGGCATCTTCCTCGATGACCATCCCTCGACGAAGTGGTGGACCGATAGCGACATGGGCCGTCTGGCGGAGACCGGCACGACCGTCGCGCATTGCCCGACCGTCTTCGCGCGCCGCGGCATCACGCTGAAGCATTTCGGGCGCTACAAGCGCGCGGGCGTGAATATGGGCCTCGGGACGGATACCTATCCGCACAACATGCTGGATGAGATGCGGCTTGTCGCCTATCTCGCCCGCACCCAGGCCAATGACCCGCGCAGCATGACGACGACGGAGCTGTTCGACGCAGCGACGATCGGCGGCGCCAAGGCGCTGGGGCGAGAGGATATCGGCCGGCTCGCGCCCGGCATGCGCGCCGACTTCGTGCTGGTGGATGTGACGCATCCGATGATGCGTCCTTGCCGCGACCCGGTGCGCAGCCTGGTCTATGCGGCGGGCGATCGCGCCGTGCGCGATGTCTACGTCGATGGCAACAAGGTGGTCGCCGACGGCAAGGTGACGACCATGGACTACCACGGCGCCGCCGCGCATCTGCATGAGGCGCAGAAGCGCATCGTGGAAAAGGCACCGTCGCAGGATTGGGCGCATCGCCCGGTCGACGTGTCCTCGCCGCCTACCTTCCGGTGGTCATGAATCCTCTTCTGGAAATCCAGGGCCTGCGGACGGTGTTCCGCAGCGCCAATGGCGACATTCCCGCGGTGGATGGCGTGGATCTGACGGTGCCGCGCGGCAAGACGCTCGGCATCGTCGGTGAATCCGGCTGCGGCAAATCGATGCTCTCGCTTTCCGTCATGCGGCTGGTGCCGCGGCCGGGGCGGGTTGCCGCTGGGCGCGTGCTGCTGGACGGCCAGAACCTGCTGGACCTGTCCGAATCCGCCATGCGCCAGGTGCGCGGCGGCCAGGTGGCGATGATCTTCCAGGAGCCGATGACCAGCCTGAACCCGGTGCATCCCATCGGCCTGCAGATCATGGAGGCGATGCGCGCGCACGACACCAAGGCCAGCAACAAGGAACTGCGCGAGCGGGGCCTCGCGGCGCTCGATCGCGTGCGTATTCCCGCCGCCGCGCGGCGTTTCGATGAATTCCCGCACCAGCTCTCGGGCGGAATGCGCCAGCGCGTGATGATTGCGATGGCGCTGGCCTGCAAGCCGAAGCTGCTGATCGCGGACGAGCCCACCACGGCGCTGGACGTGACGGTGCAGGCGCAGATCCTGGACCTGCTGCGGGACCTGCAGATCGAAACCGGCATGTCCATCATCCTCATCACCCACGACCTGGGCGTGGTGGCGGAAATGGCCGATGAGGTCGCCGTGATGTATGCCGGCCGCGTCGCGGAGCGCGGCACGGCCAGCGAGATCTTCGCGAGTCCGCAGCACCCCTATACGCTCGGCCTGCTCGGCTCCGTCCCGCGTCTGGATGAGGAACGGGCGGAGCTTCTGGCGATCGAGGGTGCGGTGCCGCCGCCCTTCGCCCTGCCCAAGGGCTGCCGCTTCGAACCGCGCTGCCCCTTCGCCATCGATGCCTGCCGCACCGCACCGCCGCCGCTGAGGGAGGTGGCCCCCGGCCACTACGCCGCCTGCATCCGCGCCCCGGTGGAGAACAGCCTGGACCTCGCCGCATGACAACGCTGCTGGAGGTCGAGAACCTCACCAAGCACTACCCGGTGACCAAGGGGATCATCCTGGCGCGGCAGGTCGGCCTGGTCCGCGCCGTGGATGGCGTGTCCTTCAGTATCGAGCGTGGCGAGACGCTGGCCATCGTCGGTGAATCCGGCTGCGGCAAATCGACCACGGCGCGGCTGGTGCTGCGGCTGATCGAGCCGACCGGCGGCACTGTCCGCTTCGATGGGCAGGAGATTTCGGGCGCCGCGCTCCGCACGCTGCGCCGCCGCGTGCAGGTGGTGTTCCAGGACCCCTATGCCAGCCTGAACCCCCGGCTGCGCGTCGGCGACACGATCGCGGAGCCGATGGAGGTGCATGGCATCGGCACGGCCGAATCCCGGGCGGCACGGGTGAAGGAACTGCTCGGGCTGGTCGGCCTCGCCCCCTTCCACGCGCAACGCTATCCGCATGAATTCAGCGGCGGCCAGCGCCAGCGCATCGGCATTGCCCGCGCGCTGGCGGTGCAGCCGGAACTCATCATCTGCGACGAGCCGGTCTCCGCGCTGGACGTTTCCATCCAGGCGCAGGTGGTGAACCTGTTGAAGGATCTGCAACGTCGCTTCGGCCTTTCCTACCTGTTCATCGCGCATGACCTGGCCGTGGTGCACCACATGGCCGACCGGGTGGCGGTGATGTATCTCGGCCAGATCGTCGAACAGGCGCCGAAGCGCGCCATCTTCGACCGGCCGATGCACCCCTATACGCGGGCGCTGCTCTCGGCGATCCCGCACCCGGACCCGCGCCGGCGCGGCATGGTGAAGCCGCTGGGTGGCGATGTGCCCAGCCCGATGAACCCACCCTCCGGCTGCCGCTTCCACACGCGCTGCCCCTTCGTGCAGGATATCTGCAAGGCGGAGATGCCGGTGCTGCGCGAATTGGCGCCGGGCCAGCAGGTGGCCTGCCACTTCGCCGAGACGCTGCCGCCACATGAGGCGGTGGCGGAGAACGGCATGTCGCCGGTCGCGGCGCATCGCCTGGCGCTGTATGCGGCAGCGAAGGCGCGCAAGGCCGCCCCGGTGGCGGCCTGACCGCCATCGGGCGAAAGCCTGTGTTGCGGCGCACGGGGGACTGACGCGCGGCATCGTCTGCCCTAGCCTTGCCGCTGCAGGACGAAGGGGAAACGGGCGATGATCATGTCACTGGTGGCACCGCGGCTGATGGTGATGGGCGGCGGCGCCGTGGCGAAGCTCGGCGAGGTGCTGGGTCAGCTCGGCCTGTCCCGGCCGCTGGTCGTCACCGACCCCTTCATGGTCTCCTCCGGCCTAGCGGAACACGCCCTGGCGCCATTGCGCGCGGCGGGCATGGCGCCCGCGGTATTCTCGGACACCGTGCCGGACCCGACGGACACCGTCATCGCCGCCGGCGTCGGGGTGTTTGCCGCCGGGGATTACGACTGCCTGATCGGCTTCGGCGGTGGCAGCCCGATGGACACGGCCAAGGCCATGGCGATCCTCGCCGCCGCGCCGGCCGGCGCCAGGATGCGCGACTTCAAGGTGCCGGCTGCTGCGAACAAGGGCGCCGTGCCGATCATCTGCGTGCCCACCACCGCCGGTACCGGCAGCGAAGCCACGCGCTTCACCGTCATCACGGATACCGAGACGGACGAGAAGATGCTCATCGCCGGCCTCGGCGCCCTGCCGCTGGCCGCGGTGGTGGATCATGAGCTGACCTTCGGCCTGCCCGCGCGTATCACGGCGGATACCGGCATCGACAGCCTGACCCATGCGCTGGAGGCCTTCGTCTCCGCCAAGGCGAACCCGGTCTCGGACGATTATGCCCGCAGCGCCATGCGCCTGATCGCCCCCAACCTCCGCCGCGTCTGGGCCGACCCGAAGGATGCGGCGGCGCGGGAGGCGATGATGCGCGGCGCGACGCTGGCGGGCCTCGCCTTCAGCAATGCCAGCGTCGCCCTGGTGCATGGCATGTCCCGCCCAATCGGCGCGCATTTCCATGTGCCGCATGGCCTGTCCAACGCCATGCTGCTGCCCGCTGTCACCGAATTCGGGCTGGAGGCCGCCCGCGCCCGCTATGCGGAAGCCGCGCGCATCATGGGCGTGGCCAGTGAGGCGGAGGGTGACCAGGCCGCGGCGCGGCGGCTGGTAGAGGAATTGCGGGCGCTGAACCGGGACCTCGACGTGCCGAGCCCGGCGAAATGGGGCATCGAGGCCGCGAAATGGGACGGGCTGCTGCCGCTGATGGCCCGGCAGGCGCTGGCCTCCGGCAGCCCCGCCAACAACCCGCGCGTGCCGGATGAGGCGGAGATCGTGGCGCTGTACCAGGCCAGCTACGGCGCCTGAGGTTTCGGTACGGCGGAGGCGTTCCAGGCCGCGATCCAGGCCGGCAGCGCGGCCGGGGGCAGGGGGCGGCCGACGCCGAAGCCCTGCGCCAGGTCGCAGCCGGCGGCGGCCACGGCGCGCCAGATGTGGCTGTCCGTCACGCCTTCCGCCACCACCAGCATGTTGTTCTGGCGGGCGTGGCGGACAATGCGTTGCACCTCGGCCCGCGCCCGGCGTTCCTCCGGCATCGCGAGCACCAGCTTGCGATCCAGCTTGACCCCGGCGAAGGGCAGGTCCAGCAGGCGGTGGCGGCCGTCATCGAGCGCCAGGTCGTCCAGCAGCACGCCGAAGCCGGCCAGCCGCAGCCGCTGCATGGCGCGGCGCAGCAGGGCGCGGTCTCGGACCTGGGTGCTCTCGGTCAGCTCCAGCAGGATATCGGCGGCGGGCAGCCCGGCGCGCGCGGCCATCAGCCCGAGCCAGCGCGGCAGATCGGGCTTCACCATCTCCGACAGGGGCAGGTTGAAGGACAGGCGGATGCGCTGGTTGCCGCGCTGCGCGACCAGATCCGTCATCGCCCGTTGCGCCACCGCCGCGGTCAGCTGCGGCGCCAAGCCGGCACGCTCGGCCAGCGGGATGAAGGCGTTGGCGCCGAGTGCCAGGCCAGGCCGTTCCCAACGCGCCAGTGCCTCCACCATCACCGGCCGGCGATCCGAGAGGCGAACCATCGGCTGGAAGCGCACGGTGATCTCGCCGCATGCCAGGCCGGCGGCGAGTGCCGCCGCGTCGCTCGCCGGAAGCGCCCCGCGGGGGGCGGCCGAGGCCAGGGCAGCGGCAAGGCGCGCCCCCTCGGCGGGTACCTGCCGCAGCCCGGCGGGTGCTTCCTCCCCCGGCCGCGTCACGATGATCACATCGGTGCCGTTGAAGGGGTCCCGCGCCGCGATCAGCAGGGCGCTGCTGCCAGCGCCGCTTTCCACGACCAGGTGCCGCGGTGCCGTGCCTGGGCCGACCATGTGGCTCAGCGCCTCGGCCGAGGTGGCGACCAGCATCGGCGGCGGGCCCGCCATCCGGCGCAGGGCATCCTGAGCCGCGGCAATCACGACCGGATCGTTTGCCAGCAGCAGCACGGTTGCCGGTGCGGGGAGGGCGCGCCCCCGGCGCGTCAGCATGACCTAGACATCCTTCAACAGGACCCTGCAGCCGGGACAAGGCCGGCGTCACGCTCGATTATCACCATTTTGTGACAGGCAAAATCATTCGGGTCTCACTCCAGGTCGCAAGGCGGGTGAGCCGCCCGAAAGTGAGGCGGTATCTTGCCCAGGATGTGGCGCCTGGGAACACAGTCTCGTGTTGTGCCTGTGGGTCACGCGCGGCGTGGCAGCCAGGGTTCCTCGGCCCAGCGCCGACGCAGCTCGGTATCAACCCGGGCCAGCAGGCCGGTCCAGTCCTCCGGGCCAATGAAGCGCGGGTTCTGGCCGCGCGCGGCGCACTGCTCAGCAAAGTCCGGGTCCGCCGCCACGGCCTCCAGCCCGCGCAGCAGGGCGGCACGGAACGGTGCTGGCGCTGCCGGATGCAGCGCAAAGCCGCGCTGGGCGGAGGCGATGAGATCCACCTCCTGCTCCCGCAGGGTGGCGACCTCGGGCAGCAGGGCGCTGCGGCGCGCGGCGGCGATGCCGATGCCGTGCAGCCGGCCCTCCCGCAACTGCGTGATGGCATCCGGCAGCGGCAGCAGGGCGGCGGCGACATGGCCGGCGGCTGCGGCCTGCCGCGCGGCGGTGGCGGTCGGGAAGGCGAAGCGTGGCAGGTCCAGCCGGCCGTCCAGGCGCGATGCGGCGAAGTGTGCCGCGCTGCCTGGGGCCGGCGTGCCGAGCGTGCCGCGGTCACCCAGGGCGCGCAGCGCGGCGATATCGCGCGGGCCATCCGGGGCGCCGACCAGCACCATGTTTTCTTCAAGCACCGCGGCCAGTGGCGCGATGCGGGTGGCCGGGAAAGGCTCCCCACCCTCCACCGCGCGAGCCAGCAGCAAGGGTGCGGTGACCACGCCGATGACGCGCCGCGCCGGGTCCGCTTCCGCCAGCACCGCGACCGAATCGAGGCCGCCGCGGCCCGGATGGTTTCGCACGGCCAGGGTCAGTCGCGGCAGGGCACGCTCCAGGAAGGGGGCGACACCGCGCGCCCAGAGGTCGGGCTTTGAGCCGGGCGGCGCGCCGACCAGAAGCTCCACCGGGTTGCTGCGGGAGGCGAGTGCCGGTGCGGCAAGCCCGAGCGCGGCGGTCAGGCCGAGCCCCAGGACGGCGCGCCGCGGCAGCCCGGCACCTTGTCTGTCGCCGGGCGGCCCGGCGCGGGTCACGACACCGCGGCCTGGGCCGGGGTGGTGGCTTCCTTCGGCCGCAGCGCCTTCGCACCGGTGTAGAGCACCAGCGGCGCGGTGATGAAGATGGAGGAGGAGGTGGAAAGCACGATGCCGAACAGCATGGTCCAGGCAAAGCCGGCCAGCGCATCGCCGCCGAACAGCGCCAGCGGCAGCGCGGCCAGGAACAGCGTGGCGGAGGTGCCGATGGAGCGGTTCAGGGTTTCGTTGATCGACAGGTCCACCACGTCGCGCAGTGGCATCTGCTTGTACTTGCGAAGATTTTCCCGCATCCGGTCGAACACCACGACCTTGTCGTTCACCGAGAAGCCGACGATCGTCAGGATTGCCGCGATTGTCTGAAGGTTGAACTCGATCTGCGTCACCGCCAGGAAGCCAACGGTCTTGGTTGTATCCAGGATCAGCGTGATGATGGCGGCGATGCCGAACTGCCATTCGAAGCGGAACCAGATGTAGACCAGCATCGCCAGCAGGCTCAGCGCCAGCGCGATCATGCCGCCGCGGAACAGTTCGGAGGATACCCGCTCTCCCACCGCCTCGACGCGCAACACGCGGGTGCCGGGGGTTGCTGCCTCCAGCGCGGCGCGAATGGCGGCCACGGCGCGCTGGGTGCCGGCCTCGTCGCCCTGCACCGGCAGGCGGATCAGCACGGCATCGGGCGCGCCGAATTGCTGCAAGCCGACATCGCCGAGGTTCAGTGCGGAGGCCGCGGCCCGCAGCCGGGCCAGATCGGCCTCGGCCGGCGTGCGGATCTCCATGACGATGCCGCCCTGGAAATCGATGCCGCGGGCCAGGCCGGGATAGAAAGCCAGCACGACGGAGGCGATGGACAGGAAGGCGGACAGGATCAGCCCGGCCACGGCCCCCTTCATGAAGGGGATGCGCGTATTGTCCGGGACGATGCGGAACAGCGGGCGGGAAAGGGCGCGAAACATGTGTTTGTCCTCAGACCGCCAGATTCAAACGGGAAGGGTCTGCGGGCGCCGGCGACGATACCAGGTCGCCACCATCAGCCGCACCACCACCGTCGCCGTCCACATCTGCACCACGGTGCCGACCGCGACGGTGACGGCGAAGCCCTTCACCGGGCCGGAGCCGAAGCCATAGAGGCAGGCCATGGCGATCAAATTGGTCAGGTTGCTGTCCATGATGGTGCCGGACGCCTTGGTGAAGCCGAGCTCCAGCGCCGAGATCGGCGTTCGCCCGTTTCGCACCTCCTCCCGTATCCGTTCGTTGATCAGGATATTGGCATCGAGTGCAGTGCCCAGCGTCAGCACAATACCGGCAATACCCGGCAAGGTGAGTGTGGCGCCCATCACCGACAGCACGCCGATCATGATGACCAGGTTCGCCAGCAGCGCGATGTTGGCGAGCCAGCCGAAGAAGCCATAGGCCAGGCCCATGTAGAGGAAGACGAAGCTGGCGCCGACGGCGAGGGAGATCATGCCGGCGCGGATCGCATCCGCCCCCAGCTCCGGCCCCACCGTGCGTTCCTCCACCACCGTCAGCGGGGCGGGCAGGGCGCCGGCGCGCAGCAGCACGGCCAGGTCGTTGGCGCCGCGCACGTCGAAGCTGCCGGAAATCTGGCCACGGCCACCGGTGATCGGCTCCCGGATGTTGGGCGCGGTGATCACGCGCTCATCCAGCACGATGGCGAAGGGCCGGCCGACATTCTGCCGGGTGACGTCGGCAAAGCGCCGCGTGCCGATCGAGTCGAAGGTGAAGTTCACCACCCATTGGCCGTTGCTGTCCTGGCCGGCGCGGGCGTCGGTCAGGTTCGCGCCATCCACCTCGACCCGGCGGCGCACCGCGTAGCGCTCCTGGAAACGGTCGCCGGGCAGGAACATGGTGCCGGGCGGCGGCGTCGGCGCCTGAAGGTTCGCCGCCTCGTCCAGCAAATGAAAGGTCATGCGGGCGGTCTGGCCCAGCAGGTCCTTGATGCGGGCGGGGTCCTCCACGCCGGGCAGCTGCACCAGGATGCGGTTGGTGCCCTGGCGCGCGATCAGCGCCTCCGCCACCCCGGTCTCATCGACGCGGCGGCGGACGATCTCCAGCGACTGTTCCACCGCATTGCCGGCCTTGGCGCGCAGCGCGACCTCGGTCAGCGTGGCGCTGACCATGCCATCGGCGGAGGTTGCGACCTCGATATCCGGCTGCTGGGACCCGGCGCCGGCCGGCACCACGATGGCGGCTTCGCGCAGGATGCGGGCCATGTCCTCGGCCCGGGCGGGGTCCGATACGCGCACGGAAACCCGGCGCTGGGCCGCATCGGCGTTCAGCCCGGTGTAGAGGATGCGCGGATTGGCGCCGGCGGCACCGCGGCGCGCGGTATCGACCAGCGCCTCCAGCCGTTCCCGCACCATGGTGGAGGTATCGACCTCCAGCAGCAGGTAGCTGCCGCCGCGAAGGTCGAGGCCGAGGCTGATCTGACGAACCCAATCCGGCAGCACGCTGCGCGGCGCCAGGTTGGGCAGGGACGCCAGGATGCCGAGGAGGCAGACGCCAATGATGGCGAGCACCTTCCAGCGGGCGAAATACATCATGGAAGCAGCCAGACCCCGAATGGTGAAGAAGTGGCCCTAATACCCTATGCAGGGCGCGATGCCACCGGCCCGGAAGATGCGGCGCGGCCCCCCCTGATGCAAGCCCGCGCGCGACGCAGTATCACCCCATGGCTTGAAGAGAGGGTTTTTCACGATGTCGCTGCGGGTCGCGGTGCTGGGTGCCGGGCATTTCGGGCGGTTTCACGCGCTGAAGGCCAGCCGGCCAGGGGATAATCCGCTGCGCCTGGTCGCGCTGCATGATGCCGACCAGGCGCGCGCCGCCCAGGTCGCCGCCGAATGCGGCGTGCCCGCCCTGCCGGCGGTGGAGGCGATCGCGGCCGCCCAGGCGGTGATCGTCGCCGCGCCCACCCGCTTCCACGCGGCGCTTGGCCGCCAGGTGCTGGAAGCCGGTCGGCATCTGTTCATGGAGAAACCGATCGCGGCGACACTGGCGGAGGCGCAGGCGCTGGCCGATCTGGCCGAATCCCGCGGCCTGGTGCTGCAGGTGGGACATATCGAGCGCTTCTCCGCCGCCTTCCGCGCCGTGGTCGCCGCCCAGGAAGGGTCCCGCGCGGTGCATTGGGAGGCGGTGCGCGTGGCACCCTTCCGGCCACGCTCGCTCGATGTCTCGGTGGTGCTGGACCTGATGATCCACGACATCGACCTGGTGCTGAAGCTGGCCGGCGGCCCGCCCCATACCGTGGAGGCGGTGGGCGCGCGGGTGATGTCGGACCATGCGGATTTCGCCGTGGCCCGGCTCGGCTTTCCCGGCGGCCGGGCGGCCACCATCACCGCCTCGCGCGTCTCGCTCGCCATGGAACGGCGGCTGCGGGTGCTGGGGAATGAGGGTGAGATGAGCGTGGATTTCCTCAGTCGCAGCCTGGCGATGCTGCGCCGCGGCGGGGCGGAGCCGGTGGCCACCATGCCGGGCTACGGCATCGACCGCGCCGGCTGGACCGACCATGACAGCCTGGAGGCCGAACATGCCGGCTTTGCCCGCGCCTGCGCCGGGGAGGCGCCGCCGGAGGTTGGTGCGGCGGAAGGCATGGCGGCGCTGGGCGTGGCGCTGGCGGTGGAGGCGGCGATTTCCGCCTTCGACTGAACCTGTCTGCCGCAAATCGGCTGCGCCTGCTGGCCTAGGCCCGGTTGCGAAGTCGCCGCCAGGCCGGGATGACCAGCTTCTCCACCACGGGCACCAATGCCGCGCCGAGGATGAGGCCGAGGATGCCGGAGCCGAGCGCGGCCACGAACCAGCCGGCCAGGCCGCCGATCGCGGGTAGCGCCGCCGCGGCGGCATCGCTGCCGGCATGCAACGCATGGGCAAGGCCGCCGAAGCCGTATTCCTCCAGCCCATGCACGATGATGCCGCCGCCGACCCAGACCATGGCCGCGGTGCCGATGATGGCCAGCGCCTTCAACAGATAAGGCATCCCGAAGACGATGCCGCGGCCCAGGGCGCGCAGCGGCGCGCTACCGGTCCGCGCCAGGGCGACGCCGGCATCATCCGCCTTCACGATCAGCGCGACGGCACCGTAGACCACCAGGGTGATGCCGATCCCGACCACGGCGAGCACCGCCGCCTGGCCGATGAAACTCGCCTCCGGCACGGTCGCCAGGGTTATCGCCATGATCTCGGCCGAGAGGATGAAATCGGTCTGGATGGCGCTGGCGACCTTCTGGTCCTCCAGCGAGCGATCGCCCTCGGCGAGACCGGGGGATTGCGACAGCGTCATCCCGTGATGCGGAAAGATCGCCTCGATGACCTTCTCGGCCCCCTCGAAGCACAGATAGGCGCCGCCCAGCATCAGCAGCGGCGTGATCGCCCAGGGTGCGAGCAGGCTGAGCGCCAGCGCGCCGGGCAGCAGGAACAGCAGCTTGTTCTTCAGCGAGCCCCAGGCGATGCGCCCGACGATGGGAAGCTCCCGCGCCGCGGCGAAGCCAACGACATAGCGCGGCGTGACCGCGGCATCGTCAATAACCACGCCGGCCGCCTTGGTGCCCGCCTTCATCGCCTGCCCGCCAATATCGTCGAGCGAGGCCGCGGCGACCTTTGCCAGGGCCGCGACGTCGTCCAGCAGGGCGATCAGGCCGACGCTCATGGGAGGTCCTCGATGGTTTGCAGCACCGCGGCGGCGGCGGCGGCGCTTGGCGTACCTTCGGCTGGGCGGAGCTTGGCCAGCATCTCGGCAAAACCCTCCCGTTGTGCCGCGGCCTGGGCGGGGTCGAGCAGCAGCCCGGCGAGGCCCTCGGCCAGCGCTTCCGGCGTCGCATCCTGCTGGAGGTATTCCGGCACCACGCGGCGATCGGCCAGCAGGTTCACCAGACTGGCGAAGGGCACGCGGACCAGGCGGCGGACGATGGCGGCGGTGATCGGGTTCACCTTGTAGGCCACCAGATGCGGCACGCCGGCCACCGCCATCTCCAGGGAGGAGGTGCCGGATTTGATCAGCCCGGCCCCTCCGGCCTCTGCGGCGGCGGCGAAGGCATCATGCTTCTCGGCCAGATCCGTCACCAGGATGGTCCGGCCCGGCCAGTCCCGTGTGCCCGCGCGCACCGCATCCGCCACCACCGCCGAGACCGGCAGCGCCACGGCAAGACCCGGCACGCGTGGCGCCAGCAGGCGCAGGGCCTGCCCGAACACCGGCAGCAGGCGCTTCACCTCCATCCGGCGGCTGCCCGGCATCACCACCAGCAGCGGCGCATCCGGCGCCAGGCCATGTGCCGTGCGGAAGCGCGCCCCATCCCCGGCATCGACGCCGGATTCCAGCACCGGGTGGCCGACGAAGCTGGCCGGGATGCCAGCAGCTTCGAAGATCACCGGCTCGAAGGGCAGCAGACACAGAACGTGGTCCACCGCCGCCTTGATCTTGGCGACTCGCCCCGGTCGCCAGGCCCAGATCTGCGGCGCCACGTAATGCACCACCGGAATGCCGAGCGGACGGATGCGTTGCGCCAGGCGCAGGGTGAAGCCGGGGCTGTCGATAGTCACCACCACGCCGGGCCGCCGCGCGGTGATATCCGCCACCGTCTGGTCCAGCCGGCGCGCCAGGCGGCGGATGTTGGGCAGCACCTCGATCAGCCCCATCAAAGCGAGCTCGCGCATCGGGAACAGGCTGGCCATGCCCTGTTCCGCCAGGCGATCGCCGCCGATGCCGGCGAAGTCCAGCCTTGGCTCACGCGCCCGCAGCGCCGCCAGCAGCCTTGCGCCGAGCACATCGCCGGAGGCTTCGCCGGCCACGATGTAGACAAGCGTCATGTGAAAGCCGCCGGCTTCGGGGTGGGTACCGGGCGGCGCGGCCAGTCCCGGTGGTTGCGAACGGCGCCATTGGCGCGAACCTCCGCCACCAAGGCCGGGTCCAGCGTGGCGAACAGCCAGCCGGGCTGGTCCATCGCGCCCGCGGCGACCACGCCATCCTCGGGGAAGCCGCGATCCGGCGGGCCGAAGATGGCGGGCTGGCCGTGGTTTTCATCGAGGGCCGCGGACCACGGCGCCGCGCCCACCGTCGGCGTCACCGCGACGAAGCACTGGTTCTCCAGCGCCCGCGCCGCGGCGCCGACGCGCACGCGGGCATAGCCCTGCAGGCTGTCGGTGCAGGAGGGGGCGAGCACCAGCCAGGCGCCCTGTTCCACCTGGGACCGCGCATGTTTCGGGAATTCGATGTCGTAGCAGATGGAGATGCCGATGCGGCCCCAGGGCGTGTCGAACACCGCAGGCCCGGCGCCGGAGGAAACGCCCCAGCGTTCCGCCTCGAAGCGCGTCATCGCCGTCTTGTCCTGGAAGGCCATGCGGCCATCGGGCGCGATCAGCGGCGCGCGGTTGATGATGCGGCCGCCTGCCGCGCGCATCAGCAGCGTGCCCGGCAGCAGCCAGACCCCGGCGCGCATCGCCGCCTGGCGCATCGCGGCCAGGATTGCCTCCGCATGGGCCACCATGGCGGCCAGCTCCGCCGCCTCATCCGGTGCCGTGGTGGCGGCCAGCGCGGCGCCAAGCTCGACGCAGGCATATTCCGGCAAGACGCAGAGATCGGCCTGGCCGCGCGCCTGGTCCAGCCACCCATCGAGCCGCGTGCCGAAGGCGGCGACGCTGGCCGGCTGCCCGACCGGCCAGGCGAGCAGGCCCAGGCGAAGCGGGCGCGGCGGCGTCAAAGTGTCCGGGTCCAGAAGGCCAGGTCGTGCGGCGTTTCGGCCTCCTGGCCGATTTCCTTCCAGTCGAAGCGTACCACCAGATCCGGTCGCGCCGTGTAGCCCCGCTTGCGCCAGAAGGCGTCGAGCGGTGTGTAGGAGGGCGGCCGGCGCGGGTCGGACGGGTCGCGGACCACGGCGCAGAAGGCGGCCTCGGGCAGGGCCAGGCGCCTCGCATGGGCCTCCCGCTCCGCGAAGAAGCGCACCCCGGCGCCGCGGCCGCGATATTCGGGCAGCAGCACCGATTCGCCGAAATAACAGTAGCGCGCCGGGTCCAGCCCGGCGGCACGGAAGCAGGCGGAGACCGGCGCATGGCCCTGCACCATCGGCTCGCAGGTCGCCGCCCCCACCACCCTGTCGCCGTCCCGGCAGACCACGATGGCCGCGCCCGGGGCATCGGCATAGGCGCGCAGATAGCCCTGCTCGTAGCCGCCATCGCCCTCATACAGATAGGGCCAGTCGCGAAACACCGCGATGCGCAGCGCGGCAAGGTCCGGCAGCAGCGGGTGCAGCGCGGGGCCTGCCAAAGTCTCGAAGGTGAGGTGGATTTCCGCCATGGCGGGATGCATAGGGGGCCGCATCCGGACAGGAAAGAGCGAAGCGGTGGATATGGCGGTGGAGGCAGTCGGGTTGATTGCCGGGGCAATGACCACATCGGCCTTTGTGCCGCAGGCCTGGAAGACCTGGCGCACGCGCTCGGCGAAGGATTTCAGCCTGGCGCTGCTGGTGCCGCTGGTGGCCGGCAACACGATGTGGCTGGGCTACGGGGTGATGGTGGGGTCTACCGGGCTGGTGGTGGCGAACCTGATCACCGTGCCGCTGACGGCGGCGATCTTGTGGGTGAAGCTGCGCCGGGGGAGAAGCTGCGCCGGGGGTGAAGCTGCGCCGGGGGTGAAGCTGCGCCTGGCTCGAGGGCTGCGCCCCGCGGGGATGCGGGGCGCGCCGGCTTCAGGCGAGCGCGGTGACGGCCGCGTCGCGCGTCGGGTGGATGGCCAGGATCTTGTCGAAGCCGCTGATCTCCAGCACCTCGCGCACCGGCGCCTGGGGGGAGGCGACGGCGAAGCTGCCACCGGCGGCCTTGGCCTGCTTCGCTGCCTTCAGCAGCACGCGCAGCCCGGCCGAGGAGACGTAGTGCACCTCCGCGAGGTCGGCGATCACCTTCGCACCGCCCTCGAGCAGCCCGATCAGCTTGGTCTCCGCCGCGGGGGCGGTGGCGGTGTCGAGGCGGCCCTTGAGTGCCGCCACCTTCACGCCCTTGTCGGTGCTTTCCGTGATGTCCATGAAGTCCGTCCTGCTCCTCAACGCGCCTGTATCGGTTGTGTCTTAAACCATTGGCGCATAGCGCGCGATCTGCGCGTAGATTTCCCGGATGGCATCGGCGAGGGAGCGGTTCAACTCCTCAAGATCGGCCACCTGGTCGATGCGGGGCTGCACCCGGTCCAGTTCCTGCGTCGACAGGATCAGGGAGAACAGCCCGCCGGCACGGCACAGGCCGATCAGCATCGAATCGCGCGGATCGGGGATGTCGTCCTGGAACAGCACGCCCATGATGCGCGCCTTCACCTCCCGCTCCTCCTTGTCCGAGATCACGGGGTAGCGGCGTTCCGGGAACACCCACAGGAACCGGCCCTCGACCCGCTTCAGGATGCCCTTGCTCACCAGCCGCTCGAACAGCGTGTCCCGGTAGGCATCGGCGTCGGCGGCCAGGGTCTCGATCCAGTAGCGGCTGTCGCCGGCTTCCGGCGCGGCGACCATCTGCGCCAAAGCGCGGTCCAGCAGCGCATCGCCGGTCGGTGCCGGGTTCACCACGTAGAGACGGGTGGGGTCGGTGTCGATCCGCCCTTCCAGCGCCAGTTCCGCGAGCACCGCGCCGGCGATCGCGTAGTCGCCCGACGGCGCTGCGCGTTCCTGCAGCCGACCGCTTTCATCATCGAGCATGAGGAGGAGGATTTCCTCCGGCATCGTCAACGGCATGGCGTCACACGGCTCCCCTAAAGCGCGGTCAGGGAAGCGCGCGGCGGGGTTGAAGTCAACGTAAGTGGGATGGCTTCAGCCGGCGCTGAGCGCGCTGTCGTCCCGTGCCGCGAGCAGGAAGGCATCCAGGCCACTCCGCACCACCTCCGGGTCCAGCTCGCGCAGGATGAAGACCAGGCGGGACCGGCGCGGCTCCCCTTCCGGCCAGGCGGCCAGGCGGATCGGGGGGTGGAACAGGTGCTGCACGCCGTGGATCACTACGGGCCGGTCCTCCCCCTCCAGGTCCAGCAGTCCCTTCATGCGCAGCACGGCGGCGCCGCGGGTCATCGCCAGCATCTCCAGCCAGCCGGCGAGGCCGGTCCAGGGCAAGGGCTGGTCGAATTCCAGGCACAGCGCCTGGATCTTCGGGTCGTGCCGGTTGCGGTCATGGTGATGATGGTGGTGATGACCATGCGGTGCGGCGGCGCCGATCCAGGTGGCAACCGCCGGCGTCTTGGCCGAGGTATCGTAGGGCCCGGCATCCAGCAGCCGCGACGCCGGGACATCGCCGGCGATGGCGGGCAGGATCGGCGCGATCGGGTTCAGCGCCGCCAGCCTGTCCTGCAGCGCCGCCACCTGGGCCGGGGGCACCAGATCCGTCTTGGTCAGCACGATGCGGTCCGCCACCGCGGCCTGGCGCAGCGCCTCCGGCTGGCTGTCCAGCGTCGCCATGCCGGTCGCGGCATCCACCAGGGTCACCACGCCATCCAGCACGAAGCGGCGGGCGAGCCGCGGGTCGGCCATCAGCGTGTGCAGGATGGGGGCGGGGTCGGCGAGGCCGGTGGTCTCCACCACCACCCGCGCCACCGCCTGGCCGGCCAGCATGCGGTCCCACACGCCATCGAGGGCGGTCAGCAGGTCGCCGCGGATGGTGCAGCACAGGCAGCCGGCGTTCAGCAGCACCGTGTCGCCGTCCAGGCGCTCCACCAGCAGGTGGTCCAGGCCGATCTCGCCGAATTCGTTGATCAGCACGGCGGTATTGGCCATCTCGGGCTGCTTCAGCAGCGCGTTGAGCAGCGTCGTCTTGCCGGCGCCGAGGAAGCCCGTGAGGATGGTGACAGGGATAGGGCCGCTCATCCGTGGCTGTGCCCCTGATGGGCCGCGCCATACAGGGCGGCCGGGTCCATCAGCGGCTCCGCGATGGTGGCCAGCGCGTCGTCCCTGATGGCGCGGAAGAAGCAGTTGCGCCGGCCCGTGTGGCAGGCGACCCCCAACTGGTGCACCAGGGCCAGCAGCGTATCGCCATCGCAATCGACGCGCAGCTCCACCAGATGCTGCAACTGGCCCGAGGTCTCGCCCTTGCGCCACAGCCCCTTGCGGGAGCGGCTGTAGTAGCAGACGCGGCCGGTCCGCAGCGTCTCGGCCACCGCCTCCCGGTTCATCCAGGCCATCATCAGCACCTCCCCGCTGTCATGCTGCTGGGCGATGCAGGCGACCAGGCCGGCGGCATCGAAGCGCACCGCATCCAGAAGACTTTCCCGCGCGACGGCTGAGGGAGGGGTATAGGCTGGGGGGGAGGGTGTGTCGGTCATGCTGCCCCCTTATATGATGCAAAGCGGCGCAGGGGACAGAGATGGCGGAAAGCATGCGAACTGATGCGATGGTGGCCCCGGCCCCGGCCCAGGACGCAGCCGCGGAGGCGGCGCTGGAGGCCGCGCTCAACCGGGCCGCTTCATCCTGCCTGCATCGCGGCGCGCAGCTGACGGAACTGCGCCGGCAGGTGCTGCGCCTGGTGCTTCAGGCCCGGCAGCCGATCGGCGCCTATGCCCTGCTCGACCAGTTGCGCGGCGCGCGGCGCGGTGCCGCGCCGCCCACCGTGTACCGGGCGCTGGACTTCCTTCTGGCCCAGGGTCTGATCCACAAGGTGGAGCGGCTGAACGCCTTCATCGGCTGCGACGAGACCGGCCATGGCCACGCGCATGGCGAGGATCATCCGCACCAGTTCCTGATCTGCGGCGAATGCGGGGCCACCGCCGAGATCTGCGACCCCGACACCGCCGCCGCCGTGGCCGCCGCGGCCGCGCGACAAGGCTTCGTGCCACGCCGGACCACGGTGGAGGTGGAGGGAATGTGCGCGCGCTGTGCCGGTGCAAGGGACTGACGCCGCCATCAACTGCGCGTCATCCGGCAGCATCAATTCTCGCCTTCCGGGACTAATGAATGCTCACTCTCGCGGAGCATGGAACGTTCTCTCCAGACACCGGCCCGTCACGGGCATGTCTCGCAGGATGGTCGCGACCTTGGCGAAGTCCGCATGGCGGCGCTTCGCCTGCTGCGTGACCTGCGGGCCATCGATGCGCAGGTCGGCGTGCACAACAGCCGCATCGCCTTCGACGTGGTGATGCTGTTCTACGAAAAGGCGCTGGCGCAGCCGGAGCCGGCGCTCTCGGTGGATCAGATCGGGTCGGCCTGCGGCTATAGCGGGCCGACGGTGCGGCTGGTGCTGAAGCGTCTGCTCGCGGCCAGCATGGTTGCCCCGGTGCGCCGGCTGGGCAAGACCCAGTTCTATGCGATGACACCGGCCGGCATGGCGGGCTTCGAGGGCTATATCACCGCCATCCTGGCCTTCCGGGCACCCTGAAGGGCGCCCGGTGCGCGCCGTTTATTGCGGCAGCAGCGCCAGCGCCTGGTCGAGGTCGGCGATGATGTCCGCCACCTCCTCCAGCCCGATATGCAGCCGCACCGCCTGGCCCGGCAATTCGGGGGTGACGCGGCGCACCAGCATGCCGTTGGTGGGCAGTGCCAAGCACTCATACCCACCCCAGCTCGCGCCGATGCCGAACAGCTTCAGCCCATCGACGAAGCGGAAGATGTCGGCCTCCGTGTAGCGCGGCTGGAAAACGATGCCGAACAGCGAACAGCCGCCATCGAAATCCCGCTTCCACAGCTCATGTCCGGGTGCGCCGGGCAGCGCCGGGTGGCGCACCTCCGCCACCTCCGGCCGCTGTGCCAGCCAGGCGGCGACTTCCAGCGAGCTTTCGGTCTGCCGCTGCAGCCGGATCGGCATGGTCCGCACGCCGCGCAGCGCCAGCCAGCAATCATCCGGGCTGGCATAATGCCCCATCGCGGAGGCCGCATTGCGGACGATGTGGTGATGCGCTTCCGACGCCACGGTGATGCTGCCGAGCAGGATGTCGGAATGACCGCCGACATATTTGGTCAGCGCCTGGATCGACACGTCGCAGCCATGCGCGAAGGGCTGGAAGCTGTGGATGCCCCAGGTGTTGTCGATCATGCTGACGGCGCCGTGGCGCCGGGCCACCGCGGTCAGCGCCGGCACGTCCTGCACCTCGAAGGTGTGGCTGCCGGGGCTTTCCAGGTAAAGGACCTTGGTGTTCGGCGTCCACAGCGCCTCCAGCCCCGCGGCATCGATGCAGGGGTCGTAGAACTGCGTCTCGATGCCCCAGCCGGGCATGACGTTTTCCGCCAGGTTGCGCCCGGGGCCATAGACGCTGTCAGGCATCAGGCAGCGATCGCCCGCCTTCAGCCAGGCGAGCAGCGGCACGGCGACGGCAGCCAGGCCGGTGCCGGTGATGGTGCAGTGCGTGCCGCCCTCGATCTCCGCCACCACGTCTTCCAGCGCGTAATGCGTCGGGCCGCCCTGGGTGCCGTAGGTCATCACCCGGTTGTAGCGGTGCTTCGCATTGTCGCGCCGCGCCTCGCAGGACGGCGCGGTGACGGTGGAGCCGCGATAGACGGGCGGGTTGACGAAGCCCAGCGCGCGGATCGGCGGCCGTGCGGCATGCGACATGCGTGTGGCGAAGCCGTGCTTCGCGCGGCTGCCGGGGTTGGCGTCGTCAGGCATCAGCTTGCCTCCTTCGGGGTTTCCGGGCGGCTCGCCCATTCGGTCCAGGAACCGTCATAGACGGCGGGTTCGGGCAGCCCGGCATGTATCGCTCCCAGTGCCAGCACACAGGCGGTGACGCCGGTGCCGCAGGAGGTGACGATCGGGCGCGTGTCATCCGCGCCGCGTTCCGCGAACATCGCCTTTAGCGTCGCCACATCCTTCATCACGCCATCCGGCCCGACGAGGTCGGCCGCCGGCAGGGATTGCGCGCCGGGCATGTGGCCGGAGGGCAGGCCTGGCCGGGGTTCGGCCGCCGAGCCGTCGAAGCGCGCCCTGGACCGTGCATCGAGGATCAGCGCCTCGCCACCGCCCTGGCGGACGATGCGCTTGATGTCGCCGATGCCGGCGAGCCGCCGGGCGATGAGATCCGCCACGAAGGTCGCGGCCGGGGCAGGGGGGGCGTCGCCGGATTCCACCGGCCGGCCCTCGCGCTGCCATTTCGGCAGGCCGCCATCCAGCACCGCGGCATTCTCATGCCCGAACAGCCGCATCATCCACCAGCCGCGCGGCGAGGCGCGCAGCCCGTGCTGGTCGTAGAACACCACCCGCGTGGTGTTGGAGATGCCGAGCGCACCGACCAGCTTCTCGAACCGCGCCGGGGTCGGAACCATGTGCGGCAGGGCGCTGTCCGGGTCGGCGATCTGGTCGATATTGAACAGCCGCGCGCCCGGGATATGCGCCTTGCGGAAGCCATCCGGCGCATTGCCCTGTTCGGTCGGCAGGTAGGTGGTGCAGTCCAGCACCACGAGGTCCGGCTTGCCGAGCTCGGCCGCCAGCCATTCGGTGGAAACCAGCAGATCCATGTGTGTCACTCCCTGTCTCACTCCGGCAATACGATGTGGATGCGCCGGTTCTGCCGGCCCTTGCTTTCCAGCTTCAGCACCTCGACCCGCCCGATCTCCCCGGTGCTGGCCACATGCGTGCCGCCGCAGGGTTGCAGGTCCACCGGCGCGGCTTCCGCGCCGATACGGACCAGGCGGATCCGTCCGGCGCCGCGCGGTGGCTGCACGGACAGGGTGCGGACCATCTGCGGGCTGGCGTCCAGCTCCGCCTCGGTGATCCAGGTGGTGGAGATCGGGTGGTCGGCGGCGACCAGCTCCGCCAGGCGTTCGGTGAACCATTCCTTGGCGGGCGGGTCCGGCAGGTCGAAGTCGAGGCGGGACTTCTCCGCGCCGATCTGGTTGCCGGTGGCGTAGATGCCGGGCAGCACGCTGCACAGCAGATGCAGAGTGGTGTGCATCCGCATGTGCCGGTGCCGCCGGGTCCAGTCGAGGCCTAGCGTCACCTCCGCCCCCACGGGCGGCAAGGCGCTGCCCGGGGCCAGGGTGTGCAGGATGGCGCCGGCTTCGCCCTTGATGGCTTCGGCGACCGCGGCCTCCCCACCCTCCCAATGCAACGTCCCGGCATCGCCGGGCTGGCCGCCGCTGCGGGCGTAGAGGTTGGTGCGGTCCAGCACCACGCCACGCTCATCGGCCGCGATCACGCGCGCCGTCGCCTCCCGCAGATAGGCATCCTCGGTGAACAGGGTCTCGGTCATCATTTCCATTCCTCACGCAGCCGCGCGCGGTTCACCTGCAGCCAGAGCAGCGCGAGCGCGCCGGGGGCGTTCTGGATGCGGTTCTCCGCCACCATGCGGAAGGCATCCTCCGCAGGCAGCACCAGCACGCGGGTTTCCTCATTCTCATTGTCCAGGCCATGCGTGGTGGCGCCGGTATCGGACAGGTCCACGCAGGCGCAGTGGAAATGCACCACCTCGTCGCAGCCCCCCTGCATCAGCAGGAAGGCGCCGATGCGGTCCGTGGCGCCGGCCACCAGGCCGGTTTCCTCGGTCAGTTCGCGCTTGCCGGCCACCACCGGATCCTCCCCCGCCTCGAGCAGCCCGGCGGGGCATTCGGTCATCACGGGCGGCAGGCCGGCCGCGAGTGCCGGCAGGCGGAACTGCTCGATCAGCGCGACGCGGTCGGTGACGGGATCATAGGGCAGCATCACCACGCCCTGGCCGCGGCGCCACAACTCCCAGGTCAGGATGCCCGAGGGCGTGCCGTCGAAGCGCGCGTAGCGGAAGCGCACGCGTTGCAGGGCGAAGCGGTGGCCCCAGACCACCTCATCCTCCAGCACCTCCAGCCCCGGCCAGGGCGGGATCGGTGGGGCCTTGGGGTGGCGGGGCGGCGGCGATGCGGGCGGGGGTGGGCTGGCGCTCATGCCCGGCGGAACCTACGCTCGGGCGCCAGGAACGTCCATGTCCCCCACCCTTCCGATTCCCCTCACGGTCAGCGCGGCGCGGCGCCGCGGCATCCTGCTGGTGCTGGCCGCCTCGGCGTCCTTCGTGGTTTCGGCCGCGCTGGTGAAGTCGCTGGGGCCGGGGGTGCCGCTGCCGCAGATCATCCTGTTCCGCAACGCCTTCGCCCTGCCGCTGCTGATGCTGATGGTGGTGCAGGCGGGCGGCTTCCATCTGCTGCGGACCCGGCTGCCCTGGCGCCATGCGGAGCGTACGCTGTGGGGCATGTGCGGCATGGTCGGTGCCTTCCACGGCTTCGTGCACCTGCCATTGGCCACCGCCACCGCGCTCGGCTTCACCATGCCGCTGTTCCTGACGGCGCTGTCCGTGGTGCTGCTGGGGGAGAAGGTCGGCTGGCGGCGCTGGTCCGCGGTGGTGGTGGGCTTTGCCGGCGTGCTGATCATGGTCCGCCCCGGCTTCGGCGGCGCCGCGCTGCCGGTGTTCAGCGTAGGCCTGGTGCTGCTGGGCGCCTTTGGCTGGGCCATGGCGATGATGAGCATCCGCCGCATGGGAGAGGCCGGGGAGCCTGGCGTCTCCATCGTCTTCTGGTTCGCCCTGTCCTCCGCCGTGCTGGCGGGGATCGCCACCATCCCGGTCTGGGTCACGCCCTCGCCGCGCGAATGGCTCCTGCTGGCGGGCATCGGCTGTGTCTCCGCCGTGGCGCAGCTGCTGATGACGGCGGCCTATCGGCGCGGGGAGACCACGCTGCTGGCGCCCTTCGAATATTCCGGCCTGATCTGGACCATGTTCGCCGGCATCCTGATCTGGTCCGAATGGCCCGACGTGTTCGAGCTCATCGGCTTTGCCGTGCTGGTCGGCGCTGGCCTGTTCATCTGGTGGCGGGAAGTGGTGCGGGCGGCGGAGGCGCAGCGCAAATGACCTTCGACCCCGCCCGGCACCGCATGCTGGCCGAACAGCGCTGGTTCGAGGATTTCCGCCTCGGCGAGCGTTTCCCGCTGCCCAGCCGCACCATGACGAGCGCCATCTTCTCCGCCTTCCAGGCGGCCAGCGGCGACAATCACCCGATCCACTATGACCGCGAATACTGCCGGGCCCGCGGCCTGCCGGACATGCTGGCGCATGGCTACCAGGTGGCGATCCAGACCGCGGCGGGTGCGGGCATCTTTCCGCATCTGGTCGAGGAGTCGTTGAAGGCCTTCCTCGAACAATCCAGCCGCTTCCTGCATCCGGTTGTGCTCGGCGACACGCTGTATCCGTGCCTCGAGGTGGATGAGCTGACGCCGAACCGCAGCACCGGCGTGGTCGGCCTTCGCAGCACCGTGCACAACCAGCATGGCGTGCAGGTGCTGGAGGGCCGGCACCGTTACCTGCTGCGCAGGCGCGTCAGCGCAGCATGCCTTCCATCACCGCCATGATCAGCACCGCCACCACCGCGGCACCGGCGACAGCGGGGAAGATGTAGGGGTGGCGGAGATGCTCGACGTCGCGGCCGTCGCGTCGGTCGTCCTGATAGCGATCGCTCTGGTACTGGCTCATGCGGGTTTCTCCTCTCTCCACCCGCCCTGAACGCGCGCGCCGATTTGGCGGTTCAGCTCCGTTCCGCCCTCATTCGGTGGATTTCGCCAGCAGCAGCTTTTCGACGCGCTGTGTCGCGGCATGGCCCGGATGGGCGCGGCGCAGCACCGCCAGATGCGCCTCCGCCGCCACGCGGTTGCCGTCCCGCAGCGCCGTCTCCGCCAGATGCTGCTGCGCCAGCGGATGCTCCGGCACGGCGCGGACCGCGGCGCGGAAGGCGTTGCGGGCCGGGGCGTGTTCGCCCAGCCGCTCATGCAGCCGCCCGACCTGCACATGCTGGTCGGCCTCTCGCTGCGCCGCCGCGTTCAGCTGGTGTTCCAGCAGCAGGCAGGCCGCCTCCAGCGCGGCATCGCGGTCGATCGGCGGCGGGCCCGCGGGCGGCGGGCCGGCGCTGGCCGCATCGAGCGGGGCGAACAGGCTGGGCCGGTCGGGGAACCAGCGGCGGCGCACCGCCTCATTCACCTGTTCGAAGCGCGCCAGGAACGCGGCCGCCTCGGCCGGATGCGGCTGCCAGCCCCGGCCGGGCAGCGCCTCCGACACCGAGGCGGTGAAGCGGCGCCACAACAGGGATGACGCGCTCAGCCCCTCCGGCCGCGCCTTCAGCCGCTCGCCCAGGGTCCGCACCAGGTCGATCGCGGCGGGGGTGAGGGACAGGTTGCTCTGCCGGTCGGGGTGATCGGCCGGCACGGCGAGCGGCACCTCGCACAGCGCCAGGAAATCATCCACCGCGTCGCCCCGCGCCAGGCTGGAACGCTCGAAGATGCGGACCAGCATGGCGTCATCGCCGAAGACCGCCGCCCAATCCTCCAGCATCCGCGCATAGTCGTAATGTGGCAGCCGGTCCGGCCCCAGCTTCGGCAGCGCGGGCGGGTTGATGCCGGCCACCCGCAGAGCCTGGGTGTAGCCGCTGGCGGCGTGCTGGTCCTGCCGGCGCAGATACACCGCCACCCGGATCCGCGCGGCGAAGGGCGCCAGCAGGTCGCGCAGCCGGGTGATCTCCTCCCGCGTCGTCAGCAGCCCGCCGCATTGTTCGGCCGAGAGGATCACCAGCCGGGTCGTCGCCGGCAGCGCCGCCATCTCGGCCGCGAAGTCGCGCCGGAACTGCGCCAGCCGCGCCTCCGCCCCGATGCCATCCCACAGCGCCGGGTTGAAATGCCCGAGCCGCGACAGCGGCACGAGGGAGGCCGGCAGCATCCCGTGATTCGCCCAGCCGGGGCTCACCGGATAGCAGACCCCAAGCTTCGCCAGCGCCGCCCGTTGCCCGCCGAGCACCCGCTGGATGGAGGAGGTGGCGGTCTTCGAAAGGCCGATATGCAGGATCAGGTCGGGCTTCACGGCGGGCGGGTCAGAGGGTCTTCTTGAACCAGACCCGTGCATGGCCGGCGGGCATGCCCTCCAGCCGGCCGAACTCGGTATAGCCGTTGCGCAGCCAGAAATCCGGCGCCTGGAAGCTGAAGGTATCGGTATAGACCTGCCCGCAGCCGCGTTCCCGCGCGATCGCCTCCGCCCGCTGCAGCAGCTCCGACCCCACGCCCATGCCGCGCAGGTCGCGCGACAGCCAGAGCCAGTCGATGAACAGCCAGCCCCAGAAGGTCAGGCCGAGCAGGCCGCCACGGGCGGTGCCATCCGGCGCGCGGGCCAGCAGCGTGACCGGTTCGCGGTCATAGGGGCCGCCCATTTCCTGGTTGAAGGCGTGCAGGCCGCGCTGGATGGCGGCGACGGCGTCCAGTTCGGGGAAGGTGTCCTCGGAAATCTCGATCCCGGCATCCGGGCTCATGCCCCTCGGCGCCTCATCCCGTTCCGCCATGCCTCGTCGTCTCCTGCGGTGTCCGCCTGTTGCGGTGCGGCAAGTGGCCACATTGCGCGGCGGCTGAAAAGCCCCGGGCCCTGCCGGGGTCAGCCGCGGCGCAGCGCCAGCAGGGCGGCGGCAAGCGCCCGCATCTCGTTCGCGGCGAGGGATTTCGGCGAGGCCTCCGTCACCCCGAGGCCGGCGGCGAAGGCCTGGGCGATGCCGGTGCGGTTGCCGATGGTCGGGCCGAGCAGGGTCAGGTCGCGCTGGCCCAGCTCCGCCAGCACCTGCGCCAGCAGCTTGCCGCTGGCCGGCGCCCGGTTCAGCGCGATGGCGGCCGGGCGTTTCTCACCGAGCGCCAGCTCCAGCGTCGCATCCATGGCCCAGAGATCGGCGGATGAAGGCTGCAGCGGCACCAGCACCAGGTCCGCGTTGCGGATGGCGATCTTGGCGTCCGTATCGGCGTGCGGCGGCGTATCCAGCAGCACCACATCCTGCCCGCCCAGCTTGCCGAGCGCAGCCGGCAGGCGCCAGCCGGCGGGGGCTTCCATATGCAGCGGCAGGGCGCGCGGCCCGGCCTTGGCGCGTTCCGCGCCCCAGCGGGTGAGCGTCTGCTGCGGGTCCGCATCCAGCAACGCGACCTTCAGCCCCTGTCCCGCGAAGGCGGTGGCCAGGTTGGCGCTGAGGGTGGACTTCCCGGCGCCACCCTTGCGCTGTGCGACGGCGATGACGAAGGCCATGCTGGCGACTCCACGACCTGTTGATCCGCCAAGCCTAGCAAGAAACCGGCGTCAGCGCCCGGTTGTGGATGCGTCCGGCCTGGCGCCGGGCCGCGCCGGAACCGGGCTGTCGCCCGGCCGTACGCCTTCGCTACGCTGCGGCTGCGTCGCGCCGGGCACCGGGGGGGCGGGCAGGATGGTCCGGCCCTCGGGCGGGGTGGTGCTCGGCGGATGGCTGCGCGGCGTGCCGACGCCGGGGGGCGGGGAGGCGGGCAGTGGGCGGTCGGCCGCGGGCGGCGTGGCGCCAGGCAGCGTGGTCGGCGGCGGCTGCGAACTGGTGGCGGGCTGCTGCGCGATGGCGTGGCCGGCGAACAGCAGCGGCGCGATCAGCAGGGCGGCAAGCCGGAGGGGGCGAGGGGACTGGGTCATGCTGGGTAAGCGCCCCGCCGAGGCCTTCGGTTCCCTGGAACTTCTCCCCCCCAGCTCTTGGTTGCCGTGCCCTGGGCCGCGGCGCGGCGGACGCGGTAGGCTGGCGCATGGACCTGCCGCATGAATTGCTGACCCCCGCCGAGATGGCCTGCGCCGATGCCGCCGCCATCGCCGCCGGCACGCCGGGCCTGGTGCTGATGCAGGCGGCCGGGCGGGCCGTGGCGCGGGCGGTGCTGCGCCGCTTCCGTCCGGTGCGCTGCCTGGTGCTCGCCGGGCCGGGCAATAATGGCGGCGATGGCTATGTCGCCGCCCGGCTGCTGGACCAGGCGGGCTGGCCGGTGGCCGTCGCCGCCCTCGCACCCCCCAACCCGGGCACCGATGCCGCCGCCATGGCGGCACGCTGGCATGGGCCGGTGCGGCCCTTCGCGGCGGCGGAGGCGGCACGCGCCGGGCTGGTGGTGGATGCGGTCTTCGGCGCCGGCCTGTCGCGGCCGGTGGAGGATCAGGTGGCGCAGGTGCTGGGTGCGGCGGGCGGGCCGCTGGTGGCGGTGGATGTGCCCTCCGGCCTCGATGGCGGCACCGGGCAGCTGCGCGGCTTCGCGCCACGGGCGGCGCTGACCGTGACCTTCTTCCGCCTCAAGCCCGGCCACCTGCTGTATCCCGGCCGGGACCTGTGCGGCGAGGTGGTGCTGGCCGATATCGGCCTGCCCGCCTCCGTGCTGGCGGGCATCGCACCGCGCGCCTTCCGCAACGGCCCGGCGCTGTGGCGCCTGCCACGGCCCGAGGCCTCCAGCCACAAATACAGCCGCGGCCATGTCGCCGTGGTCGCGGGGGCCGGCATGACCGGCGCCGCCCGCCTTGCCGCCGCCGCCGCCCGCCGCAGCGGGGCCGGGCTGCTGACGATGCTGGCGCCGGATGCGGCCACCGCCGCCGTGCTGCGCGCCGGTGATCCCGGGGTGATGGTCTCGACCGAGGGGGCGGAGGCGCTGCGCCAGGATGGGCGGATCGGCGTGTGGGTGATTGGCCCCGGCTTGCCGCCGGATGCCGGGACCCGCGCCCTGGTGCACCAGGCGGTGGCGGCCGGGCGGCAGGTGGTGGCCGATGCCGGCGCGCTGCGGGCCGCGACCGGCGACCCCGCCGCGCTGGCCGGCTGCGCCGTGCTGACCCCGCATCTCGGCGAGTTCACCGCCATCTTCGGGCCGCCGGGGCCGGACCGGCTGGCCGCGGTGCGCGCCGCATCCCGCGCCACCGGCGCCGTGGTGCTGCTGAAGGGCGCGGACAGCCTGGTGGCCGCGCCCGATGGCCGCGTCGCCATCAACACCAATGCGCCGCCCTGGCTGGCCACCGGTGGCACCGGCGACGTGCTGGCCGGGATCATCGCCGGCCTGCTCGCCCAGGGGATGCCCCGCTTCGAGGCTGCCGCCTGCGCCTGTCACATCCATGGTGGAGCCGCATCGCGTGCCGGCCCCGGCCTTTTGGCCGAGGACCTCCAGGACCACATCGCGGCAACGATGACCGCGATGGCGCTCGACCTTCCCAAAGCCATCGGGCATGCTTCCTGAAACATGCAGAAAGGAACCGTGATGTCCGATGTGGCCGTTTCGCCCGGACTGATCGACCGAGCGCTGCGGCGCGTGACCTCGCTCTGGCGCGACATCGCCTCCTCCGCCCCGGCGGGGGAGGAGGGCATCGCGGCGCAGATGCGGGGCTGCCTGGATGCGCGGGGCGGCGAGGTTTCCGCCCGGTCGCGTGCCGCGCGGCTGGCGCAGAGCTACCTGGCCGGCGACCATGCCGCGCGCGGCGAATTCCTGCGCGCGCTCGCCGGCTTCGATTCCGACCATGGCGCCGTCGCCAAGGCGTGGGAAGCGGTGGCCGCGGCCGCGGATGCGGAAGCCCGCGCCACCGCCAAGGCCCGCCTGCGCCGGGTGCTGGAGCCGCCGCGGCTGCGGCTGCTGACGCAGTTCACCACCCTGCCGGATGGCGTGAAGTTCCTGGTGGAGCTGCGCGCGGACCTGCTGGCACGGATGAAGGGCGATGCCATGCTGCAGGCGCTGGAGGCTGACCTCCGCGGCCTGCTGGCCAGCTGGTTCGATGTGGGTTTCCTCGAACTGCGCCGCATCGACTGGACCTCCCCGGCCGAATTGCTGGAGAAGCTGGTGGGGTATGAGGCGGTGCACCGCATCCGCACCTGGCGCGACCTGAAGAACCGCCTCGATTCCGACCGCCGCTGCTACGCCTTCTTCCACCCGCGCATGCCGGATGAGCCGCTGATCTTCGTCGAGGTGGCGCTGGTGCAGGGCATGGCGGCCAATGTGCAGGGCCTGCTGGATGAAAAGGCGCCGCTGCTGGATGCGCGGCAGGCCGATACCGCCGTGTTCTATTCCATCAACAACTGCCAGCGCGGGCTGGATGGAATCTCCTTCGGCAACTTCCTGATCAAGCGGGTGGTGGATCTGCTCGGCGCCGAATTCGGCAAGCTGGAATGCTTCGCCACCCTGTCGCCGATCCCAGGCTTTCGCAGCTGGCTGGAGGCGAAGCTCGATGCGGATGATATCTCGCTGCTGACGGAGGATGAGGCCGCCACGCTGCGCGCCGCGGCGCCACCCGACCTCGCCATCGCCGCGCCGGATGCGGAGCCGGCGAGGGTGGTGGAGGAAACCGCGCCGCAGACGCTGCGCCGGCTGATCGCGCGGCGCGGCTGGGCGCGGGTGGAGGCCACCTCCAAATCGCTGGAGCCGATCCTGCTGCGCGCCTGCGCCCGCTATCTGCTGGCGGAATCCGGCCGCGACGGCAAAAGGGCGCGTGACCCGGTGGCGCATTTCCATCTGTCCAACGGCGCCCGCGTCGAGCGACTGAACTGGCGCGGTGACATTTCGGAAAAGGGTTTCCGGGAATCCTGCGGGCTGATGGTCAATTACCGCTACGACCCCGCCAAGATCGAGGATTACCACGAGGCCTATGCCGGGGAAGGCAAGCGCGCCGCATCGCCAGCCGTGCGCAAGCTCGCCAAGGGTTTCGTCTGAGCCCGGCGCGGCTGAACCCGGCTTGAGCCGCCCGCCTTCGCCTGCAAGGATCGCGGCAGGGCGGGGGCGGGGACAAGCGGTTTGAACATTCTGGGCGTGCCTGATTTCCGGCGCATCCTGCTTGTCGGGCTGCTGGTCTCGGTCGCGCGCTGGCTCGAGATGCTGGTGATCGGCGTGGTGGTCTGGCAGCAGACGCAATCCGCCTTCCTGGTCGCCATGATGACGCTGTTGCGGCTGCTGCCGATGGGGTTGTTCGGCGCCTTCCTCGGCGTGGCGGCGGACCGGGTGCAGCGGCGTTCCGCGCTGATCCTGATGCTGGTGGTGCAGGGCCTGGTGGCGGCGGTGCTGGCCCTTCTGGCGCTGGGCGGCAGCCTGGCCGTGTGGCAGCTGGGCGTTGCCAGCTTCATCGGCGGCATGGTCTGGGCCGCGGACAACCCGGTGCGGCGCATGATGCTGGGGGAGGTGGTGGGCGCCAGCCGCATGGCGCGCGCCGTCTCGCTGGATGTCGTGGCGAACAATGCCAGCCGCATCGCCGGGCCGGCACTGGGCGGCACCATCCTGGCCGCCGCCGGGCTGGGGCCGGCCTTCCTGCTGTGCGTGGCGCTGTATGCGCTGGCGGTGCTGGCGGCGCTGTGCCTCACGCATCGCAGCACGCTGGCGCCGCGGCCCGGTGGCGTCATGCGGGACATGCGCGAGAGCTTCGGCCTGGTGCTGCGGATTCCTGGCATGGCGGGGGTGATGATCGTCACGCTGATCTTCAACCTCTTCGCCTGGCCGGTTTCCTCCATGATCCCGGTGATCGGGCAGGACCAGCTGCGGCTTGGCGCGGATGGCGTGGGCCTGCTGGCGGGGATGGACGGGCTGGGCGCCCTGCTGGGTGCCGCGCTGCTGGTGCCGCTGGTGCGGCCGGCCTGGTATCGCGCCATCTATGTCGGCGGCACCGCGCTGTATTGCGGCATGTTCGTGGTCTTCGCCACCACCACCTCGGTGGTGCCGGCGGCGCTGGCGCTGCTGCTGGTGGGGGTGGGCAACGCCGCCTTCGCGGCGATGCAGGCAACGCTGGTCTACACCACCGCACCGCCCGAGCTGCGGTCCCGTGCGCTCGGTGTGCTGTCGGCCTGCATCGGGCTGGGACTGGTTGGCTTCCTGCATCTGGGCGTGATGGCCCATTGGCTCGGCGCGCCGCGCGCGACCATCGTGATTGGCCTGGAGGGGTTGGCCGCGCTGGTGCTGACGCGGCGCTGGTGGCGTGCACAAATCTCAAAAACGTGAGGTCACCCTCCGTGGTGGAGACGGATGCAGGGCGACAATCGGGGTCGATGCTGCTATCGAACGTGCGCAGCGGCCCTGCATTCCAGAGCCAGCGGTGGCGGCTTCGCTTGCCCCTCCGCCATCATGCCGCCCCGTCCCGCCGAAGCGTAAGGACAATATGACAAACCCCGTGGCGCGGTTCCCCATCGTTGGCATCGGCGCCTCGGCCGGAGGGGTGGAGGCGCTGCGACAATTGTTCCGCGCCCTGCGGCCGCCGCTGTCGATGGCCTTCGTCGTGGTGACGCATCTGGCGCGCGGTCATCTCAGTTCGCTGCCGCAAATCCTGAAGGATTGCATCGCGCTGCAGATCCTGGTGGCCGAGGACGGCCAGCAGGTGATGCCCGGCCATGCCTATGTCCTGCAGCAGAGCGCCATCATCACCATCCGTTCTGGCCGCATCGTGCTGCGCCCGCAGCCCAGCGGCAGCCGCGAACGCCACCCGATCGACGTCTTCCTGGCCTCCCTGGCGGAAGACCAGCAGGATTGCGCCATCGGCATCGTGCTGTCCGGCAGTGGCAGCGACGGCACGCTGGGGCTCAAGGCCATCAAGGCCGCCGGCGGCCTGACCATGGCGCAGGGCAGCAACGGCACCACCCCGCAATTCGGCGACATGCCGCACAGCGCCATCGCCGCCGATGTGGTGGATCTGGTGGTGCCATCCGAGCAGATCGCCGCAAGGCTGGCCGAGCTGTCGGTGACCTTTGCCGAACCGGCCTTCGAAAGACTGGGCAGCGAAGCCACCGCCGCGGCGCATGCGGCCATCGCCGGGATCCTGCAGGCCGTCGTCGGGCATGATTTCTCCGGCTACAAGGACCGCACCTTCTTCCGCCGCGTGCAGCGCCGCATCAATGTTCTGCGGCTGCGGGGCATCGAGGCCTATATCGCCCGGCTGCGGGCGGATGCCGAGGAAGCGCGGGCGCTGTTCGATGACCTGCTGATCGGCGTCACCAGCTTCTTCCGCGATGCGGATGCCTTCGCCGCCCTCGGCGAACGCGTCATTCCCCGGCTGTTCGAGGGCCGCGGGCCGGAGGAGGTGGTGCGCATCTGGGTCCCTGGCTGCGCCACGGGGGAGGAAGCCTATTCCCTGGCCATCCTGCTGCGGGAGCAGATGGAGGCGCATCCCGGTGGCGCGCGAGCGCAGATCTTCGCCACGGATATCGATGAGGCAGCACTCGCCGTGGCGCGGCGTGGCCGCTACCCAGGCGCGCTGCTGGCCGGCATGTCGCCGGAACGTCTGGCGCGGTATTTCTCCCTGGATGCGGCGAGCTACGCGGTGGCCAAGCCGCTGCGCGACCTCGTTGTCTTCTCACCGCACAGCCTGATCAACGACCCGCCGTTTTCCCGCATCGATCTCGTCTCCTGCCGCAACCTGCTGATCTATATGGGCGCGGGCTTGCAGGACCAGGTGATCCCGCTGTTCCACTACGCACTGCGGCCGGGCGGCTTCCTGTTCCTCGGCATCGCCGAGACCATCCTGCGCCATGCGGAACTGTTCATTCCGGAGGATAAGACGCACCGCATCTACCGGCGACGGGACGATGTCGTCGTGGAGGGCCCGGCGGCGCGACTGCTGGAAAACCCGCTGAGCACCAACCGCATCTGGCCATCCCGCGCCTTGCTGCGCCCGCCGCTGCCGCCGCGCCGGGTGGAGTTGCGGCAATCGGTCGAGGCGCTGGTGCTGGACCGTTTCGCGCCGGCCCATGTGGTGGTGAACCGCGATGGCGACGTGCTGCATCAATCGGCTCATCTCGGCCGCTATCTGGAACCCGCCATTGGCCGGCCGACCCGCCAGCTGATTGCCATGGCGCGCCCGGGCCTGCGCTTCGCGCTGCGCGCCGCAATGCGGGAGGTGCTGGAGACGCAGGAAACGGTGGTGCGCCCGACCGTCGAGATCGAGGAGGGCGATCGCCGCACCAACGTCGCCCTGACCATCACGCCGATGGGCGGGCGAGACGTCGCGGAGCAGCAATTCCTGGTGGTCTTCGCCGACCTGCCCAGCGCCGCGCCGCCCGCCACGCCGCTGGATGCGGCCGGGCAGGGCCATGTGCATCTGCTGGAGCGCGAACTGCGCGACACGCGGGAGAAGCTGCTGACGACCAGCGAGGAATATGAGACCGCCACGGAAGAACTCACCTCGGCGAATGAGGAGCTGGTCTCGGTCAATGAGGAGTTGCAATCCACCAACGAGGAGTTGGAAACCTCGAAGGAGGAACTGCAATCGGTCAATGAGGAGCTGCGCGCGGCCAATCAGGAGCTTTCGTCCAAGATCAACGAGCTGGACCGGGTGAACGCCGATCTGCGCAACCTGTTCGACAGCACGCAGATCGCCACCCTGTTCCTCGACCGACACCTGGTGATCCGCAGCTTCACCCCGGCGGTGACCAGCATCTTCAACCTTGTCGCCAGCGATCGCGGCCGCCCGGTGACGGATTTCGCCGGGCAACTCGACCATGTGGACCTGCGGCGGGAAGTGCGCCGCGTGCTGGAGGAGCGCGAGGCGGTGGAACGCCGCGTCACCGCGCGTGACGGCCAAGTGCATTACCTGATGCGCCTGCTGCCCTATCGCACCGCGGAGGGTGAGGTGGATGGCGTGGTGCTGACCTTCTTCGACGTCACCAAGGTGGTGGAGGGCGAGATCCTCAGAACGCTGGTGGATGAGCTCAACCACCGTGTCCGCAACATGCTTCAGGTGGTGCAGGCGGTTGCCACCAGCACCCTGCGCCATGCCGGGTCGCTGGAGGACTTCTCGGCCGCCTTCGCAGGCCGCATCAAGGCGCTGGCCCAGGCGCATGAACTGATCGGCGAACAGGGCTGGACCTCAGTCGACCTGGAGGCCCTGGTCGCCAAGGAACTGGCGCCACTGACGGACCGGCCAGGCCGTATCGCCTTTGGCGGTGCCGCCGTGCCGTTGCGGCCGAAGGTGGCGCTGGGCCTCGGCATGGTGCTGCATGAACTGGCGACCAACGCCACCAAGCACGGGGCGCTTTCGGTCCCGAATGGCCGGCTGCGGATCGATTGGTCCGTACAGGGGAAGGATGCGGCGGCGCGGCTGCACATCACCTGGCTGGAACAGGGTGGACCGCCGCCGGTGGAGGGCCCTCAGCGTCGCGGTTTCGGCACGGAACTGGTGCGTCGGCTGCTGAAGCACGACCTCGGCGGCACCATGGCTTTGCAGCAGGTGGCGGAGGATCGCACGGTCAGGCTCGACCTGCCGCTGCGCGGCTTGCCGGTGCCGCAGCCGCCTTTTTCGAACATTGCCGCCGCCGTGGCACCAGCCGAAGCCTCAACCGAGAGCCCGCCGGCCAACAGCCAGACACACTGATCCGCGAAGCGCCTCCGCGGTTCAGGCCAGGGCGAAGCGCACCGTGATGCGGGACCCCGGCCCGCTGGCGAATTCCACCAGCCCACCGATCGTGGCCGCCATCGCCTGCACGATGCGCCCGCCGAGGCCGGTGCCGGCGGGCAGGGCGGCGCCGGCCCCGCCAATGCCGTCATCCTCCACCCGCAACACGCCGTCCGTTCCCTCAAGCGCCAGCGTCACCCGGATCGGCCCGCCCTGCGGCATGCCGGGATAGGCGTATTTCAGCGCATTGGTCACCAGTTCGGACAGGATGACGCCCAGCGAAACGGCACGGTCCGGCGGAACTTCCAGCGGTGCGCCGGTGAAGGCGATGCACGCCGTCTCCACGCTGCGGCCAATCTCCTCCAGCAGCCCGCCCAGATAGTCGTTCAGCGCGACGGAGCGCACATCGGCGGAGGTGTAGAGCCGCCGGTGCACCTGCGCGACGGCGGCGATGCGGTGGCGTACCGCCGCCAGCGCGGCCCGCGCCGCCGGGTCGCTGACCGCGCCTTCCTGCAGCCGGGTCAGGCTGGCGATGATCTGCAGGCTGTTGGCGACGCGGTGGTTCACCTCCTGCAACAGCAGGGCGCGGCTGGCGGCCAGTTCCTCAGCCCGGTCCAGCGCGGAGCGTACCTTGGCTTCCGTCTCCGCCTGCTGGCGGCGCATCGTGGCACGGTCCACCGCACCCTCGATGGCGCGATGCAGCAGCAGCAGGAAGCTCTCGCCTGGGGTCTTCACCACGAAATCCTCGGCCCCCGCGCGCAGCGCCGCCACGGCGACGCGCGTTTCATCCGCGCCGGTGACGAAGATGACAGGGGCCGGATCAGGCAGTGCGTGCAGGGCGGCCAGCGTCTCCAGCCCATCCGCGCCGGGCATGTAGTGGTCCAGGCAGATCGCGGCGAAATTCTCCTCCCGCGCGCGGGCCACGCCCTGGTCGCCATCATGGGCTGTGACGACCTGATGCCCGAAGCGGCCAAGCGCGCGCTGGACCAGGCGGCACAGCGCCTGGTCGTCGTCGATGTAGAGGATGCGGAGGGCCGGCTGGGTCATGGGGCTGTTGGCGGCACCTGGATCACGGCAAGGAACAGTCCGAGCTGGCGGACCGCCTGGGCGAAGGTTTCGTAATTCACCGGCTTGGTGATGTAGACGCTGCAACCGAGTTCATAGCAGCGCCTGATCTCCCGGTCGTCATCCGTTGTCGTCAGCACGATCACGGGTGCGAGGCGCAATTCGGCATCCGCCTTGAGACGCGCGAGAATATCGATGCCGCTCATATCCGGCAGGTTGAGATCGAGCAGCACCAGCACCGGCGCACCGGCCTGGCGCTGCGGCCCGAACAGATGCTCCACCGCCGCGGTGCCGGAGGCGAGATGCAGCACGTCGTTGTAGACGCCGGCGCGCTTCAGGTTCTTCTCGATGAGACGGGCATGCCCCTCATCATCCTCGATCATGACGATACTGACGGCTTGGGCGGAGACGTTCATGCGGGCTGGTCCTCCAGTGTGTTGGCCGTGTCGGTGTCGGGCGCGGGCAGCACATCCGGCAGCAGCAGGGTGAAGACGGAACCTTCGCCGAGCCGGGACGCCAGGCGGATATCGCCGCCCATGCGGCGGGCCAGGGCGCGGACATGGGCGAGGCCGATGCCCTCTCCGGGCTTGTCCTGCGGGCCGGACCGGCGGAACAGTTCGAACACGCGGCTATGGTCGCGCTGGGCGATGCCGCGGCCATTATCCACCACATCCACCGCATGCAGCCCGGCCTCGCGCCGGGCGCGCACCAGGATGCGGCCGGGGCGGGCGGGGTCGAGGTATTTCACGGCATTGTCCAGCAGATTGCCGAGGATCTGTTCCAGCGCCAGCCGGTCCGTCCGCAGGGTGGGGAAGGGCGCCTGCAGCCGCAGCTCCGCGCCAGCCGCATCCAGCTGGTGGTGCAGGCTGTTCGACAGCCCCTCCAGCAGCGCCTGCACCGCCACCGGCTCCGCCGTCAGCCGCCGGCGGCCTTCACGCGACAGCGCGAGGATGGCGCCGATCAGCCGGTCCATGCGGTTGGTCGAGGAGCGGATGAAGCCAATTGCCTCCGGGATGTCCTCGCCCACCGCATCGCGCACCTCCTGCGTCACCAGGGCGGGGGCCTCGGCCTCGGCGCGTTCCATCAGGCCGCGCACGGCGACGATCGCGGTCTCCAGCTCCTGCGTGAAGCCCATGACATTGACCAGCGGCGCGCGCAGATCGTGGGAGACGATGTAGGCGAAGCGCTGGATTTCCTCATTCGCCGCCATCAGCGAACCGGTGCGCGTGGCAACCCGCTGTTCCAGGCCCGCATTGGCGTGTTGCAGCGCGGCCTGTGCCGCCTCCAGGTCGCGCGTGTAGCTGCGGGCCGCGCGCAGCGTGCCGAAGCTGACCAGCGCGATCACCAGCAGGCCAAGAAGCGCGCCGGACAGCAGCAACTGCCCGGACCTTTCCAGTGATGCGCTGCGTTGCTGCTGCCGGGCGCTGGTGCGTTGTTCCACACCGTCGATCTGGGCCCGCACCTGGTCCATCAGCAGCTTGCCGCGCCCGCCACGGACGAGCGCGATCGCCGCCTGGATGTCGCCGGCCTCGACAAGGGCGATGCCCTGTTCCAGCTCGGCCAGCTTCGTCTCGACGGCGGCACGAAGTTGGGGCTGGGCCTCGATCAAGCCGCCATCGGCCGCCACTTGTGCGGCCAGCCTTTCAAGCTCCTGCGGCAACTGGGCCTGCGCGGAACGATAGGGCGCGAGATAGGCAGGTTCGCGCGTCAGCAGGTAGCCACGCTGGCCGGTCACCGCATCCTGCAGCGAGGCCATGACCTCCGCGTTCGAGACGCGGATCTGCTGCGTGGCGACGACGGCGTTGGCGTAGCTGCGGGTTTCCTGGACCAGCCAGACGAGACCCACGCCGAGCGCGAGGAGAATGACAAACCCAAGCGCCGTAAGGCCGAGGGTGATGCGGCCGAAGGCTGCCTGCGTCCAGGTCATGGATCCGTTTCGGTTTCAGTGCGACGGGCGGCCAAGCGACCGCATCGCCCCATCGCCGGGGGCGGCTTGCGGCACAAGAGCGCGCGGACGACCGTTCTGTTCCCGTCTTTCACCTTTTCGTGTTGCGCCTGGCCCGGCGGCGGTCGCCCGATCGGTATGCCGGACCGCCTTCGCGTCGCGGCCGCCACGTCCTATCCTGCCGGTAAATGTCCAGGAGGCGCAGATGACCGCCGAACGCCCGACCCGCCCGGCACCCCAGCCGCAACCGGCCGAATTGGCGCGCACCGATGCCGATCGGCTGCGGCTGCTGCATGCGCTGGAACGCAAGCTGCTGTGGCTTTCCGCCTGGATGATCCATCACGCCAACCACATCCGCCCGAACCGCGATGGGTTGAAGGTCGGCGGCCACCAGGCTTCCTGCGCGTCCTCCGTCTCGATCCTGGCGGCGCTGTATTTCGAGATCCTGCGGCCGCAGGATCGCGTCGCGGTGAAGCCGCATGCCGGGCCGGTGTTTCACGCCATCAACTACCTGCTCGGCCGGCAGGAGCGGGAGAAGCTGTCCACGCTGCGGCAGTTCGGCGGCATCCAGCCCTATCCCTCGCGCGTGAAGGACGGGGCGGAGGTGGATTTCTCCACCGGCTCCGTCGGCCTCGGCGTGGCGCTGACCAGTTTCGGCAGCCTGGTGCAGGATTATGTGCGCCTGCACGGGCTGGGGCGGCCGGAGATTCCGGCCGGCCGGCATGTGGCGATCGTCGGCGATGCCGAACTCGATGAGGGCAATATCTACGAAGCCCTGCTGGAAGGCTGGAAGCATGATGTCCGCAATGTCTGGTGGGTGGTGGACTACAACCGCCAGAGCCTGGACAGCGTGGTGCCGGACCGGCTGTTCGGCCGCATCGAGGGCCTGTTCCGCGACATGGGGTGGAACGTCGTCACCCTGAAATACGGCCGCCGCCTGGAAGCCGCCTTCGCGCGGGATGAGGGGGAGGCGCTGCGCCGCTGGATCGATGACTGCCCCAACAGCCTGTACGCCGCACTCACCTTCCAGGGCGGCGCCGCCTTCCGCCGCGCCATCCTGGCCGAACTCGGCCGGGTGGACGGCGTGCGCGCCATCATCGACCCGCTGGACGATGACGAGCTGGCCGCGCTGATGACCAATCTCGGTGGCCACGACATCGAGACGCTGACCGAGGCGTTCCGGGCCGCGGCGGCGGAGGGCGACCAGCCGACCTGCTTCATCGCCTACACCATCAAGGGCATGGGCCTGCCCTTCGCCGGGCACAAGGACAACCACGCCGGGCTGATGACCAAGGAGCAGATGGCGACGTTCCGCGACGCCATGGGTATCCGCGACGGCCATGAATGGGACCGCTTCGAGGGGCTGGACGTGCCGACGCCCGAGCTGGAGGCCTTCCTGGCCGGCATCTCCTTCGCCCAGCCCCTGGCGCCGGAGGGGCGCCAGTTGCAGGCGCCCACCATCCCGGTGCCCACCACCCTGCCGGCACCCCGCATCCCGCCCGGCCGGATGATGTCCACCCAGGGCGCCTTCGGCGAGATCCTGGCCGAGATCGGCCGCGGGCAGGGGGCCAATGCGGCACTGGCCGAGCGGATCGTCACCACCAGCCCGGATGTCACCGTCTCGACCAATCTCGGCCCCTGGGTGAACCGGCGCGGCATCTTCGACCGGCATCTGAAGAACGACGTGTTCCGGGACGCCAAGCTGGCCTCCGCGCAGCGCTGGGGCATGGGGCCAGAGGGGCAGCACATCGAGCTCGGCATCGCCGAGCAGAACCTGTTCCTGCTGCTCGGCGCGCTCGGCCTGTCCCATTCCCTGTATGGGGCGCGGCTGCTGCCGGTTGGCACGGTGTATGACCCCTTCGTCAATCGCGGGCTCGATGCGCTGATCTACGGCTGCTACCAGGATGCGCGGTTCCTTTTGGTATCAACGCCGTCCGGCCTGACCCTCGCCCCGGAAGGCGGCCAGCACCAGTCGGTGAACACGCCGCTGATCGGCATCGCGCAGGACCGGCTGGTGGCCTACGAACCCGCTTATGCGGATGAGCTGGCGATCCTGATGCGCTTCGCCTTCGACCATATGCAGAAGCCGGATGGCAGTTCGGTCTGGCTGCGCCTGTCCACCCGGGCCCTGGCGCAGCCGGAGCGCAAGCTGGACCCGGCCGGCGTGATAGCCGGCGGCTATTGGGTGGTGCCGCCGGGGCCGGGGACGAAGCTCGCCATCGCCTATCAGGGCCCGATCGCGCCGGAGGTGCGGGAGGCCTTCGAGGCGGTGCGGGAGGATGTGCCCGATGCCGGGCTGCTCGCCGTGACCAGCCCGGACCGGCTGCAGGCCGGCTGGCTGGAAAGCCGGCGCGGGCTGCGCCAGGGCAGGGCCAGCGAGGTCTCCGCCATTGAACATTTGCTGGCGCCACTGGATCGGGACGCCGCGCTGGTCACCATCCTGGATGGCCATCCGGCCGCCCATGCCTGGCTCGGCGCGGTGCGTGGGCAGCGTGTGGTGCCATTGGGCGTCGATCGCTTCGGCCAGGCCGGTGACCTGCCGGACCTCTATGCCGCCTACGGGCTGGATGCCTCCGCCATACTGGATGCCTGCGCCGCGGCGGTTCTCGGCCAGTGAGCGGCCTGCCCGACGCCAAGGCCGGGGCCCCGCCCTCGCCAGAGCCGGCGGCCGCCAGCCTGCGCCCCAGGAAGCGGAGCCTGCCAGCACCAGGGCTGGACGATGTCCGCGCCGCCTACCGCCTGTTCCTCAACCGCGAGCCGGAGAATGACGGCGTGATGGAGCGCCATCTCGCCGCCTCGCCGAGCTTCGAGATGCTGAGCCGCCGTTTCGCCCGCTCGGCCGAATTCCTCGCCAGCGGCGCGCCGCCGCCGCCGCCACTGCTGCCGCTGACGGCCGGCCCGCTGGAGGCGGAGGTGACGGCGGACCCGGAACAGATGGCGGTGATGCTGGCGCGCACCGGCCATTACTGGGAGAGCATCGGCGCGGAGGCGCCGCACTGGTCGGTGCTGACCAATGAGCGCTTCCTGCCGGAACGAATCGAGGAAACGAAGAACGCCTTCTATGGCTCCGGCCGCGACGATGTCGCATTGATCGAGGCGCTGCTGGCGCGCCAGCGCATCGCCCCGGCCGCGCTGCCACGCTGTGTGGAGTTTGGTTGCGGCGTCGGGCGAGTGACGCTGATGCTCGGGAAGCTGTTCCGGCAGGTGACGGGCTGCGACATCTCTGCCCCGCATCTGGAGCTGGCACGCCAGGAAGCCGCGGCGCGGGGGATGACCAACCTCGCCTGGCACCGCAGCAGCCTGGCGGCTGCCATGCCGCCAGGACCGTGGGATTTCTGGTATTCGCGCATCGTGCTGCAGCACAACCCGCCGCCGGTGATGGCCATGCTGCTGCGCCAGGCTTTCGCCGGGCTGGCGCCGGGCGGCGTCGCCATCTTCCAGTTGCCGACGCATTGGCTGGGCTACCGATTCCGCACCGCGGAGTACCTGGCGGATACCGCCAGGCCGGGCATGGAGATGCATGTGATGCCGCAATCCAGCGTCTTCGCCCTGGCTGCCGAGGCCGGGTTGCAGGTGCTGGAGGTGCGGGAGGACAGCCATGTGGTGAGCAAGAACCCGTCCTCCTGGCTGTCCAACCTGTTCGTGCTGCGCCGGCCGCTGTAAGGCGCCGCTTGGCGGGTCGGCCCGCTTCACGCTAAAGCGCGGGCTACGCGGGCGTGGTGGAATGGTAGACACGCTGGTTTTAGGTACCAGTGGCGCAAGCCATGGGGGTTCGAGTCCCTCCGCCCGCATTCCGAGCCGCCGCTTGCCGCGCCGATGGCCCGGTTTCGGGGCCCTCCCCATTGCCCCCGGCGCCCTTGGGCGGTAACGGGGCGAGCCTCAAAGCGTCTTGCGCCCGTCATGGGCGCCTCTGTGCATAAAGAAGGTCCGAAATGCAGGTCACCGAGCTTCCCGCCGAGGGGCTGAAAAGGGCGTTCCAGGTCGTTGTCCCGGCGGCCAGCCTCGCCGAAAAGCGCGACAAGCGCCTGAAGGAACTGGGCGCGGACCTCCGCCTGCCCGGCTTCCGCCCCGGCAAGGTGCCCACCGCCGTGGTCAAGCAGCGCTATGGCCAGGCGGTTGCCGGCGAAGTGCTGGAGCAGTCGGTGGATGACGCGACCCGCCAGGTGATCGCCGATCGTGGCCTGCGGCCCGCCATGCAGCCGAAGATCGAGCTGGTGAACTACAGCGAGGGCGCCGACCTCGAATACAAGATCGACCTCGAGCTGCTGCCCGAGATCCCGATGCCGGACTTCGCCTCGATCGAGCTGGATCGCCAGAAGGCGACGCCGGGCGATGCCGAGATCGACGCCTTCCTGGCCACTATGGCCGGCCGCCTGGCGAATCTGGAGGACGTGGCCGAGCCGCGCCCGGCCGCCAAGGGCGAGATGCTGGTGGTCGATTTCGAGGGCCGCACCAAGAACGAGGACGGCACGCTGTCCGAGCCCTTCCCGGGCGGCACGGCGACCGATACCCCGATCGAAGTGGCCGGCGAGGGCTTCATCCCCGGCTTCACCGAGCAGCTCGAGGGCATGTCCCCCGGTGAGCAGAAGGAGATCAACGTCTCCTTCCCCGCCGAATACGGCTCCGCCGCGCTGGCCGGCAAGGATGCCGTGTTCGCCATCAACGCCAAGGCGTTGAAGGTGAAGGTGCTGCCGGTGATGGATGATGAATTCGCCAAGCGCGTCGGCCTGGACGACATCGCCACGCTGCGCGCCAAGGTGGCCGAGAACCTGCAGGGCGAATATGACGGCCTGGCCCGGATGAAGGTGAAGCGCGCCCTGCTGGACGCGCTGGCCGAGAAGGCCGTGTTTGAAGTGCCGCCGGGCATGGTGGAGAGCGAATTCGCCCAGATCTGGCAGCGCGTGGAGCAGGACCTGAAGGCCGGCAAGCTCGATGCCGATGACCAGGGCAAGGACGAGGACACGCTGAAGGCCGACTACCGCGCCATCGCGGAGCGCCGCATCCGCCTCGGCCTGCTGCTGTCCGAGATCGGCCGGACCAACAACATCCAGGTCACGAACGAGGAGCTGAGCGCCGCGATGCGGCAGGAAGCCTCCCGCTATCCGGGGCAGGAGAAGCAGGTTCTGGATTATTTCCGCAAGAACCCGCAGACCATCGAGAACCTGCGCGCGCCGATCTTCGAGGAGAAGGTGGTCGATTTCGTGCTGGAGCTGGCCAAGGTGACGGACCACCAGGTGGCGCCGGAAGCCCTGACCGCCGAGGAGCCGGCGGCGGCCTGAGCCGCTGGCTGACAGGCACGGGTTGCGCGGGGCGGTGCCAACAGGCCCCGCCCCGTTTGTTTTGCGGGGCTTGCCAAGTGCCGCCGCAGCCCCCAACTCCGCGCGCCGCCGGACCACCTGGCGGGGCGCGCCGGGCAGGGGGGGCTTTGCGAGGCGCGCGGCTTTCCCCATCTTAAAGGGAATGGCAGAGATTCGCTGTCAGGCTGCGGCTTCGGTTGCCCGGCCGGGGGGACTAAGCCGGGAATGTTTCGCCCAGGCCGGTGACGGACGGGCATGAAAGGGACCACCATGCGTGACCGCGATCCGGTCGAATTCTACAACAACGCGCTCGTCCCCATGGTCGTCGAACAGACGGCGCGGGGTGAGCGGGCCTATGACATCTATTCGCGCCTGCTGAAGGAGCGGATCATCTTCATCACCGGGCCGATCTTCGACCAGGTTGCCTCCCTCGTCTGCGCGCAGCTGCTGTTCCTGGAAAGCGAGAACCCGAACAAGGAAATCGCCTTCTACATCAACAGCCCCGGCGGCGTGGTGACGGCCGGCCTCGCGATGTACGACACCATGCAGTACATCCGCAGCCCGGTCTCCACCGTCTGCCTCGGCATGGCCGCCTCCGCCGGCAGCCTGCTGCTGACCGCCGGCGCCAAGGGCAAGCGCTTCGCCCTGCCGAACAGCATGGTCATGGTCCACCAGCCCTCCGGCGGCGCCCAGGGCCAGGCGACGGACATCGCCATCCAGGCGCGTGAGATCCTGAAGACGCGGGAGCGCCTGAACCGCATCTATGTGCACCATACCGGCCAGCCGCTTGCGGAGATCGAGGCCAAGATGGAGCGCGATACCTACATGACGGCCGAGGAAGCCCGCGACTTCGGGCTGATCGACCAGGTGGTGGAACAGCGGCCGGTGCCGCCCACGGACCCGGTGAAGATCTGAACGCGATGGCGCCCGGGGGCGGCGGTTTGCCGCCCCGGCACTGTCACGGTGCTTGTTGCACTTTCCCCCGCGCGATTGCGGGGCTATCTTCTTTCGTTTCCCGCCCCCCAGCCGGGGGGCAGGTGTCCCGGTCCGTCAGCCTGCGAGGCGGCCGCGGCTTGAGGCTTTCGGAGCGCGCATGAGCAAGTCCGGCGACTCGAAGAACACCCTGTACTGCTCGTTCTGCGGCAAATCGCAGCACGAGGTCCGGAAGCTTATCGCCGGACCTACCGTGTTCATCTGCGATGAATGCGTCGAGCTGTGCATGGACATCATCCGCGAGGAGCACAAGACGCACCTCGTCAAGTCGCGTGATGGCGTTCCCACGCCGCGCGAGATCTGCAAGGTGCTGGATGATTACGTCATCGGGCAGGACCACGCCAAGAAGGTCCTCTCGGTCGCGGTGCATAATCATTACAAGCGCCTGGCGCATGGCGGGAAGACCGGCGAGATCGAGATCGCCAAGTCCAACATCATGCTGATCGGCCCCACCGGGTCCGGCAAGACGCTGCTGGCGCAGACGCTGGCCCGCATCCTCGACGTGCCCTTCACCATGGCGGATGCGACCACGCTGACGGAAGCCGGCTATGTGGGTGAGGATGTCGAGAACATCATCCTCAAGCTGCTGCAGGCCGCCGACTACAATGTGGAGCGCGCCCAGCGCGGCATCGTCTATATCGACGAGGTCGACAAGATCAGCCGCAAGTCGGACAACCCCAGCATCACGCGGGACGTCTCCGGCGAAGGCGTGCAGCAGGCGCTGCTGAAGATCATGGAAGGCACCGTGGCCTCCGTTCCGCCGCAGGGTGGCCGGAAGCATCCGCAGCAGGAATTCCTGCAGGTGGACACGACCAACATCCTGTTCATCTGCGGCGGCGCCTTTGCGGGGCTGGAGAAGATCATCGGCTCCCGCGGCAAGGGCTCCGGCATCGGCTTCGGCTCCGAGGTCCGCGCGCCGGATGAACGCCGCACCGGTGCCATCCTGAAGGAGGTCGAGCCCGAGGATCTGCTGAAATTCGGCCTGATCCCGGAATTCATCGGCCGCCTGCCGGTGGTGGCGACGCTGGAGGATCTGGATGAGAAGGCGCTCATCGAGATCCTGACCAAGCCGAAGAACGCGCTGGTGAAGCAGTATCAGCGGCTGTTCGAGATGGAGGGCGCGAAGCTCACCTTCACCGAGGACGCCATGAAGTCCGTGGCGATGCGCGCCATCCAGCGCCGCACCGGCGCCCGCGGCCTGCGCTCCATCATGGAGGCGATCCTGCTCACCACCATGTTCGACCTGCCTGGCCTCGAGGATATCGAGGAGGTGGTGGTGAACCGGGAGGTGGCCGAAGGCCGCGCGAGCCCGCTGTTCATCTATGGTGAACGCCCCGCGGAGCAATCTGCGGGGTGAGCATGGAGGTGGCCTCCCCGGCACGAGGCGCCCGCATCCGGCGCGCCTTGTGGTGGTGGGGAAGGGGGGCCATCTGTCTGACAATCCCGTGGCGCCGGGAGCCGTGCCAGGAACCAGGTGCCCCGTCGGGTGGCCTGGGGGCGGCTTCAGCGCCGATCGTCCAAAGTGAGGTCCGATATGGCGGCTAATCCCACCGAACCCGTCCGCGGCGAGCTGCTCCCCGTTCTGCCGCTGCGTGACATCGTCGTTTTCCCCCACATGATCGTGCCGCTGTTCGTCGGACGCGAGAAATCCGTCCGCGCCCTGGAAGCGGTGATGCGTGATGACAAGCAGATCCTGCTGGTCGCGCAGAAAAACGCTGCCCAGGACGACCCGGGCGCCGATGATCTGTACAAGGTCGGCACCGTCTCCACGGTGCTGCAACTGCTGAAGCTGCCGGACGGCACCGTGAAGGTGCTGGTCGAAGGCGGCCGCCGCGCCCGGATCGACGCCTATAAGGGCACCGATCCCTATTTCGAGGCCTTCGCCGCGACCGCCGAGGAGCCGCCGAAGCCGGAAGGGCGTGAGCTGGAGGCGCTGGCCCGCACCGTGGTCGCGCAGTTCGAGCAATACATCAAGCTCAACAAGAAGATCGCGCCCGAGGTGCTGGTCTCGATCAACCAGATCGAGGAGCCGGCCAAGCTGGCCGATACGGTGGCCAGCCACCTTAACCTCAAGATTTCGGAAAAGCAGGAGCTGCTGGAGATCGAGGGCGTCGGCCCGCGGCTCGAGCGCGTCTTCGCCCATATGGAATCCGAGATCGGCGTCCTGCAGGTGGAAAAGCGCATCCGGAGCCGCGTGAAGCGGCAGATGGAGAAGACGCAGCGCGAATACTACCTGAACGAGCAGCTCAAGGCGATTCAGAAGGAACTCGGCGAGGGCGAGGAAGGCAAGGACGAATCCGCGGAGCTGGAGGCCAAGATCAAGGCCACCAAGCTGACCAAGGAAGCACGCGAAAAGGCGATGGCCGAGCTGAAGAAGCTCAAGACCATGTCGCCCATGTCTGCCGAAGCCACCGTGGTCCGCAACTACCTGGATTGGATGCTGTCCATTCCGTGGAAGAAGAAGACCAAGATCCGCAACGACATCGTCGCGGCGGAAGCGGTGCTGGACGCGGATCACTACGGCCTTGAGAAGATCAAGGAACGGATAATCGAGTATTTGGCGGTGCAGACGCGCAGCCCGAAGATCCGTGGTCCGATCCTGTGCCTGGTCGGCCCGCCCGGTGTGGGCAAGACCTCGCTCGGCAAGTCCATCGCCAAGGCGACCGGCCGCAATTTTGTTCGTATGTCCTTGGGCGGCGTCCGCGACGAAGCCGAGGTACGTGGCCATCGTCGGACCTACATCGGCTCCATGCCGGGCAAGGTTCTGCAGGGGATGAAAAAGGCAAAATCCTCCAACCCACTGTTCCTGCTGGATAAGATCGACAAGCTCGGTGCCGATTGGCGCGGCGACCCTTCCTCCGCCCTGCTGGAAGTGCTGGACCCGGAGCAGAACGGCACCTTCAACGACCATTACCTGGAGGTCGATTACGACCTGTCGGACGTGATGTTCGTCACCACCGCCAATAGCCTGCGCATGCCCCAGCCTCTGCTGGACCGCATGGAGATCATCCGCATCCCCGGCTACACCGAGGATGAGAAGGTCGAGATCGCCAAGCGCCATCTGCTGCCCAAGGTCAGCGAAGCGAATGGCCTGAAGCCCGCCGAGTGGTCCATCTCGGACGAGGCGCTGCGCGATATGGTGCGCTACCACACCCGCGAGGCAGGGGTACGCAACCTGGAGCGCGAGCTGGCCGGCATCGCCCGCAAGGCGGTGAAGGAGATCGTGGCGAAGAAGTCCAAGAAGGTGACGGTCACCGTCAAGAACCTGGACAAGTTCGCCGGCGTCCGGAAGTTCCGCTACGGCGAGGCGGAAGCCGAGGACATGGTGGGCGTCGTCACGGGCCTTGCCTGGACCGAGGTGGGTGGCGAGATCCTCACCATCGAATCGGTGGTGCTGCCGGGCAAGGGCGCGGTGAAGACCACGGGCAAGCTGGGCGACGTGATGCAGGAAAGCGTCTCCGCGGCGCTGTCCTATGTCCGCAGCCGCTCGATCAATTTCGGCATCAAGCCGACGGTGTTCGAGAAGCGGGACATCCACGTCCATGTGCCGGAAGGCGCGACGCCGAAGGACGGTCCCTCCGCCGGCGTGGCGATGGCGACCTCCATCGTCTCCGTCCTCACCGGCATCGCGGTCCGCAAGGATATCGCCATGACGGGCGAGATCACGCTGCGCGGGCGCGTGCTGCCGATCGGCGGCTTGAAGGAGAAGCTGCTGGCGGCGCTGCGGGCCGGCGTCACCACCGTCTTCATCCCGAAGGAGAATGAGAAGGACCTGGCCGAGATCCCCGACAACGTGAAGAAGAACCTGACCATCATCGCGGTCAGCCACGCGGATGAGGTGATCTCCCAGGCCCTGGTGCGGAAGCCCGAGGCCATCACCTGGGAGGAGCCGGCGGAGCCGGCTCAGGGCGCAGGCGGCGGCACGGGCGACGGGGCGGCGGTTCGTCCGCACTGACAAGCCGGCCGGGATGAACGGGGAGGGGTGTGCGCCAGCTCGGCGTGCACCCCTTCGTCGTTTTGGGCTTTTCCTTGTCCCGTTCTCACGAAATGATTGCGATTTCCGTGTTGGCGCAGCCTGGAAACGGCACTCGCTGGTGGTTTCTGCTGCACGACCCGCACGAATGGCGGATATCCGCGGCGAATCGGCTGGCGTGGCGTTGACGCCGCAGAAAGCGCGCTCCTAGTGTGCCCCCAAGACGGGGCTGATTCGCGCCCGTACCACCATGCAAGATGCACAGGAACCTGAAGGGGGGTCCCACATGAACAAGCAGGATTTGGTTAACGTTGTTGCGGAGGCTGCCGATCTTCCCAAGGCCAAGGCGGGCGATGTTCTGGACGCAGTTTTCGAGGCGATCGAGAAGGCCCTGAAGAACAACGCCGAGGTCCGTCTCGTCGGCTTCGGCACCTTCAGCACGTCCAGCCGCAAGGCTGGCACGGGCCGCAACCCGCGCACGGGCGAGGAGATTGCGATCCCGGCGACGACGACCGTCCGCTTCAAGGCCGGCAAGGGCCTGAAGGACGCGGTGAACTGAGACTGCCGCCTTTGGCAGCCAGTGGTGAAAGGGCCGACCCGCAGGGGCCGGCCCTTTTGCCGTTCAGGGGCCTTGGCGCAGCCAGCCTGAGGCGCTACGGCAAGGGCGGCGAGGGGCGCTTAGCTCAGCGGTAGAGCGCCTGTCTTACACACAGGTGGTCGGCGGTTCGATCCCGTCAGCGCCCATTCTCCCGCGGCAGGGCCCCGGGTAATCCCCCGATGCGGGCATACGCGGCGAGGCTCCGTCGCCAATGGCGCGGCCCGCGGCGCCCAATTCCCAATTTTTCGTCCCTGAACTTGATGGCCAGGCGGCGCTGCGGTCCGGCCCGGCGCCAAACGGCAGCGCCGGGGCCCCGTGGATGGATCACGCGACTCGCGGGAAATACTGTGGCCGCTGCTCAACCCGAGGGTTCTCCGGGCCTCGCCCGGCAGCGTTTGCCCGCATGCGAGGGGCTGTTGACAGGGTGCCGCCGCGCCCCTATTCCCCGTTTCACTGTTCGCGGGCGGGTGTAGCTCAGTTGGTTAGAGCGCCGGCCTGTCACGCCGGAGGTCGCGGGTTCGAGCCCCGTCACTCGCGCCACGCGAACAGGTTTTCCCAGTAGATGACAGGATCAGGGTGTGCACCAAACGGTGTGCGCCCTAAATCCTGTTTTCTGCATTTCGGCTGTCATGCCCGCCGGACATTGCCGCATGTCAACGCTTTCATCATGCAGAGGGCCTATGGCGGAGGAAGCGCAGCGAGGCTAATCTCCGCTGCGCTGCAACGCGATAGGGACGGGGCCTGCGGGATTGGCGCAGACAGCCCTGCCTTGACGCGCAGGTGGAACAGCAAGGGCGCCGTGTGGCACCCTGGACAGGCAAGGACAGCCGAGGCCCCATGACACAGCCGCTGCTGGCAGAGTATTTCCCGATCCTGGTCTTCCTCGGGATCGCCGCCGTCATTGCCAGCGCGATGGTGGGCGGTGCGCTTCTGGCTGCGAAGCAGAAGCCCTATGCCGAGAAGCTCTCGGCCTATGAATGCGGCTTCGAGCCCTTCGATGACACGCGCCGGAAATTCGATGTGCGATTCTACCTGGTCGCCATCCTGTTCATCATTTTCGACCTGGAAGTGGCCTTCCTGTTTCCCTGGGCGGTGACGCTAGGTGAGATCGGCTGGTTCGGCTTCCTGTCCATGATGGGCTTCCTTGGCGTGCTGACGGTCGGGTTCATCTATGAGTGGCGCAAGGGCGCGCTGGACTGGGAATGATGGCCGGGCTGCAAGGCCCAGTCACGATGAGGGGCCTCGGCCCTTCCGACAAGGGGCGCCGGCGGGGCGCCCGGAGAACAGCATGAGCGGTTCGGACAGCAACGCGATCGCCTGGAACCGGGAGGCTCTGCCCCCCGGCGCCCAGCAGGATTCGGTGGTGCGCGGCATCACCGGGGAGATCGAGGAAAAAGGCTTCGTCATCGCCAACCTCGACAAGGTGGTGAACTGGGCCCGGACCGGCAGCCTCTGGCCGATGACCTTCGGCCTGGCCTGCTGCGCGGTGCCGATGATCCACGCCTATATGGCGCGCTACGACCTCGACCGCTTCGGCATCATCCCGCGCGGGTCGCCGCGGCAGTCGGACGTGATGATCGTGGCCGGTACGCTGACCAACAAGATGGCCCCCGCCTTGCGCAAGGTCTACGACCAGATGTCGGAGCCGCGCTGGGTGATCTCCATGGGGTCCTGCGCCAATGGCGGCGGGTACTACCATTACAGCTACTCCGTGGTGCGCGGCTGCGACCGGATCGTGCCGGTCGATGTCTATGTGCCGGGCTGCCCGCCAACGGCGGAGGCGCTGGTCTATGGCATCCTGCAACTGCAGAAAAAGATCCGCCGGACGGGGACCATCCTCCGTGGTTGACGCGCAAGCCTTGCAGGCGCTGGGCGCCGCCATCGCCGAAGCCGCCGATGCCCTGGTTGGGGACAATGTGGTGGAGGAGGTGTTCGTGGAACGCGGGGCGGAGCTGGTGCTGCGCGCGCGCCGCGACCGGATCGTGCCGCTGATGGAGATGCTGCGCGACGATCCGCGCTTCGCCTTCGAACAGGTGATGGACATCTGCGGCATGGACTGGCCGGAACGCGCGGAGCGTTTCGAGGTGGTCTACAACCTGCTCAGCCTGGCGCTGAACCAGCGCGTGCGCGTGCTGGTCTCGACCGATGAGGCGACGCCGGTGCCGAGCCTGATCAACGTCTGGCCCGCCGCCACTTGGTATGAGCGCGAGGCCTGGGACATGTACGGCATCGTCTTCGATGGCCAGCCCGACCTGCGCCGCCTGCTGACCGATTACGGCTTCGAGGGCCATCCGCTGCGCAAGGATTTCCCGCTCACCGGCCATGTGCAGGTCCGCTACGACGAGACGCGCAAGCAGGTGGTGAACGAGCCCGTCGTGCTGACCCAGGACTTCCGGTCCTTCGACTTCCTCAGCCCGTGGGAAGGCATGACCACGCTGCCGGGCGACGAGAAGGTGCACCAGGTTCGGACGGAGCGCGGGCAGATCGAGGGGCCCCAATCATGAGCACCGAGCTGATCTCCGGCCTGCCACAGATGGATGGGCCGAACGCGTCCCAGAAGCTGTTCGACGCCGAAACGCACACCATCAATTTCGGCCCGCAGCATCCGGCGGCCCATGGCGTGCTGCGCCTCATCCTGGAGATGAAGGGCGAGGTGGTGGAGCGTGCCGATCCGCATATCGGCCTGCTGCATCGCGGCACCGAGAAGCTGATCGAGTACAAGACCTACCTGCAGGCCATGCCCTACATGGACCGGCTGGATTACGTCTCGCCGATGTGCATGGAGCACAGCTTCGTTCTCGCGACGGAGCGGCTGCTCGGCATCGAGAATGATGTGCCGCTGCGCGCCAAGTGGATCCGCACGATGTTCGCGGAGATCACGCGAATCCTAAATCATCTCCTCAATGTCACGACCTACGCTTTGGACGTGGGAGCGATCACGCCGTCACTCTGGGGCTTCGAGCAGCGCGAACATCTGCTGGAATTCTACGAGCAGGTGGGTGGCTCGCATTACCATGTGAACTACTTCCGGGCCGGTGGCGTCGCGAAGGATCTGCCGGCGGGGCTTGAGGATCGGATCGGCGCCTGGTGCCTGCGCTTCCCGAAATTCCTCGATGAGCTTGAGGGGTTGCTGACGCAGAATCGCATCTTCAAGCAGCGCACCGTCGATATCGGTGTGATGTCCGCGGAACAGGCGATGTCCTGGGGTTTCAGCGGGCCTTGCCTGCGTGCCTCCGGCTGCGCCTGGGACCTGCGGAAGTCGCAGCCCTACGAGATGTACGATCAGCTCGATTTCGAAATCCCGGTCGGCGTGCAGGGCGATTGCTATGATCGCTACCTGGTGCGGATGCAGGAAATGCGGCAGTCGCTGCGCATGATCGAGCAGTGCCTCAGCCACATCCGCCCCGGCCCGGTGAAGATCGCCGACCACAAGATCGTGCCGCCGTCCCGCGGCGAGATGAAGCGGTCGATGGAAAGCCTGATCCATCACTTCAAGCTTTATACCGAGGGCTATCACGTGCCCGCGGGCGCGACCTATACGGTGACCGAGGCGCCGAAGGGTGAGTTCGGTGTGTACATGGTGGCCGACGGCACCAACCGCCCCTATCGCTGCAAGATCCGCGCGCCCGGCTTCGCGCATCTGCAGGCGATGGAGGCGCTTTCGAAGGGGCACATGCTGGCGGATGCCGTCGCCATCATCGGCAGCCTCGATATCGTGTTCGGGGAGATCGACCGGTGAGCTTCGAACAGCCCACGCATTTCGCCTTCGACGAGTCGAGCGAAGCCGAAATCGGGAAAATTCTCGCCAAATATCCGGAGGCGAAGAAGGCCTCCGGCGTCATCCCGCTGCTCTATGTCGCGCAGCGCCAGATGGGTCGCAGCACCGGCAGTGCCTGGGTGCCGAAGGTGGCGATGGATGTCATCGCGGGGCGCCTCGGCATGGCGCCGATCCGTGTGTACGAGGTCGCGACCTTCTACTTCATGTTCAACATGAAGCCGATCGGGCGCCACCACCTTCAGCTCTGCGGCACAACGCCCTGCATGCTGCGCGGCTCGGATGACGTGATGCGCGCTTGCCATGATGCGGCGCATGTGCAGGTCGGCCAGACCTCGGCCGATGGGCTGTTCACGCTGACCGAGGTGGAATGCCTCGGCGCCTGCGTGAATGCGCCGGTGTTGCAGGTGGATGACGACTACTTCGAAGACCTGGACTACGAACGCACCGTGGCGCTGATCGAGGCGCTGAAGCGCGGTGAGCGTCCGACGCCGGGCAGCAGCATCGGTCGCCAGACCAGTGCGCCGGAAGGCGGGCCGCTGACGCTCGTCGATGTGCCCGGGGTCGTTGTGGCAGGGGGAGAATAGGCAATGGCGCTCTCCGACAAGGACCGCATTTTTACCAACCTGTACGGCGTGCAGGATTGGCGGCTTGCCGCTGCGCAGAAGCGTGGCAACTGGGACGGCACGGGCGGGATCCTCGCCAAGGGTCGTGACTGGATCATCGAGGAGATGAAATCCTCCGGCCTGCGCGGTCGCGGCGGCGCGGGTTTCCCGACCGGCATGAAGTGGTCCTTCATGCCGAAGCAGGCGAGCGAGCGGCCGCACTACCTGGTGGTGAATGCCGATGAATCCGAGCCGGGCACCTGCAAGGATCGCGACATCATCCGCCACGATCCGCATACGCTGATCGAGGGCTGCCTGATCGCCGGCTTCGCCATGGGCGCGCATGCCGGCTACATTTATATCCGCGGCGAATACTTCAATGAGAGCCGTGTTCTCGATGCCGCCATTGACGAGGCCTATGCGGCCGGGCTGCTGGGCAAGAACGCGGCGGGGTCGGGCTGGGATTTCGACCTGTATGTGCATCGCGGCGCCGGCGCCTATATCTGCGGCGAAGAGACGGCGCTGATCGAGAGCCTTGAGGGCAAGAAGGGCATGCCGCGGCTGAAGCCGCCATTCCCGGCTGCTGTCGGCCTCTATGGCTGTCCGACCACGGTGAACAACGTCGAGACCATCGCCGTGGTGCCGACCATCCTGCGCCGTGGCGCGGCGTGGTTTGCGGGCTTCGGCCGGCCGAAGAATTCCGGCACGAAAATCTTCTGCATCCAGGGCCATGTGAACAAGCCCTGCAATGTCGAGGAGGAGATGAGCATCCCGATGCGGGAGCTTATCGAGCGTCATGCCGGCGGCGTGCGCGGCGGCTGGGACAATCTGCTGTGCGTCATCCCGGGTGGTTCATCGACGCCGCTGCTGCCAAAGCATATCTGCGACGACGTGCTGATGGATTTCGATGCGCTGCGCGAGCACAAATCGGGCCTCGGCACGGCGGGCGTGATCGTCATGGACAAGTCCACCGACATCGTCCGCGCCATCGCCCGCCTGTCGCGTTTCTACAAGCATGAGAGCTGCGGCCAGTGCACGCCGTGCCGAGAGGGCATGGGCTGGGTCAGCCGCATGATGGACCGGATGGTGCAGGGCCGCGCGGAGATCGAGGAAATCGACGTGCTGGAGGAAGTCACCCGGCGCATCGAGGGCCACACCATCTGCGCGCTGGCCGATGGTGGTGTCTGGCCGGTGCAGGGGCTGATCCGGCACTACCGGCCGGTGATGGAAGAGCGCATCGCCGCGTACAAGGCCGCGCATGCCGCGCCGTCCTTGCCGATGGCGGCGGAGTAACGGCGATGGCGAAGGTCACGGTAGACGGGATCGAGGTCGAGGTCCCGAACGGCGCCACGGTGCTGCAGGCGTGCGAGGCCGCGGGCAAGGAAATTCCGCGCTTCTGCTACCACGAGCGGCTGAGCGTCGCCGGCAATTGCCGCATGTGCCTCGTGGAAGTGGAAAAGGCGCCGAAGCCCGTCGCCTCCTGCGCCTATCCGGTCGCGGATGGCATGGTGGTGAAGACGGACAGCCCTGTGGTGCGGAACGCGCGCCGCGGCGTCATGGAATTCTTGCTGATCAACCACCCGCTGGATTGCCCGATTTGCGACCAGGGCGGCGAGTGCGACCTGCAGGACCAGGCGGTTGGCTACGGCATGGACCATTCCCGCTACCGCGAGGCGAAGCGGGCGGTGAAGGACAAGTATGTCGGGCCGCTGATCAAGACGATCATGACGCGCTGCATCCAGTGCACGCGCTGCGTCCGCTTCGCGGCGGAAGTGGCCGGCGTGCCGGAGCTGGGTGCCACGGGTCGCGGTGAGGCGATGGAAATCGGCACCTATGTCGAGAAGGCGCTGACCACCGAGCTTTCCGGCAACCTCATCGACATCTGCCCGGTCGGCGCACTGACCTCGCGCCCCTACGCCTTCGTGGCGCGGCCGTGGGAGCTGCGGAAGACGGACAGCATCGATGTGCAGGATGCGACCGGCACCAACATCCGCATCGACACGCGCGGCCCGGAAGTGCTGCGCATCCTGCCGCGCATCAATGAGGATGTGAACGAGGAATGGATGGCCGATCGCGGCCGCTTTTCCTTCGACGGCCTCAAGCGCAAGCGGCTGGATCGGCCATGGGTGCGCGTGGATGGTGGGCTGCGGCAGGCAAGCTGGCCGGAGGCTTTTGCCGCCATCGCCACGAAGTTGAAGGGAATGCGCGGCGAGCGCATTGGCGCCATCGCCGGTGATCTGGTGGAAGCCGAAAGCATGTTCGCGCTGAAGGCGCTGATGGCGAAGCTCGGCTCCGAGAATCTGGATTGCCGCACGGATTTCGCCGCCGTCGATGTGACGCGGCCGGATTTCTATCGCTTCAACACCACCATCGCCGGCATTGAGGAAGCGGATGCGCTGCTGATCATCGGCAGCAACCCGCGCACCGAATCCCCTGTCATCAACGCCCGCATCCGCAAGCGCTGGGTCGCCGGGCGCTTCCCGGTGGGCCGCATCGGCCCGGCCGGCATCGACCTGACCTATGCGCACGAACATCTGGGGGAGGGGCCGGACGCGATTCGCGCGCTGCTGGATGGCTCGCACCCCTTCATGGAAGTGCTGAAGACCGCCAAGCGTCCGATGGTGCTGCTCGGCCGCGGGGCGCTGATGCGCGCCGATGGGTTGGCGGTGCTGGCCGCGGCCTGGGAAGTGGCGCGCCAGGCGGATGCGCTGCGCGAGGATTGGCACGGCTTCAACCTGCTGCATCTGTTCGGCGGCCAGGTGGGCGCCCTGGCGCTCGGCTTCCTGCCGGGGGCCTCGGGCCAGGATATCGGCCAGATGCTGAATGGCGGCGTCGATGCGTTGTGGCTGCTGGGCGCGGATGGCGTGGACCCGGCGACCATCCCGGCCGAGACCTTCGTGATCTATCAGGGTCACCACGGCGACCGCATTGCCGGCCGCGCTGACGTGATCCTGCCGGGCGCCGCCTATACCGAGAAGGACGGCACCTGGCTGAACACGGAAGGCCGCGTGCAGCGTGGGCACCTGGCCGTGCATCCGCCCGGCGAGGCGCGTGAGGATTGGCGCATCATCCGCGCGGCCAGCGAGGCTCTGGGCGCCACGCTGTCCTTCGATAGCCTGGCCGCGCTGCGTGACGCGATGGCGCTGGATGAGGGGTTGGAGCGTCGCTTCGTGGCGGACGCCACTGGCCCGGCTGCCGACCCATCTGCGATGTCCGCTGCGCCCTTCGTGCTGCCGCTGGCGAACTACCACCAGGCGGATGTCATTGCCCGCGCATCGGACGTGATGGCGCAATGTGCGGCGACCTACGCCGCGCCGATGCCGGTCGCGGCGGAGTAGGGACATGGACGCTTTCCTCGCCACGCCTCTGGGCGTGCTCGCGCTGACGGTCGCGCAGACCATGGCGCTGCTGGTGCCGCTGCTGCTCGGCGTCGCCTACCTCACCTGGGCGGAACGCAAGGTGCTCGGCGCCATGCAGATGCGGAAGGGGCCGAATGTCGTCGGCATCTTCGGCATGCTCCAGCCCTTCGCCGACGCCATCAAGATGCTGATGAAGGAGACCATCATTCCTTCCGGCGCGTCGCGCGCGCTGTTCATCATGGCGCCGATGATCACCTTCATCCTGGCGATGCTGGGCTGGGCCGTGATCCCGGTGAATGACGGTTGGGCGATCGCCGACATCAATGTCGGCATCCTTTATCTGTTCGCGATCTCCTCGCTCGGCGTCTACGGAATCATCATCGCCGGCTGGGCCTCGAACTC
>NZ_JAUYTS010000234.1 GCF_030695085.1 Falsiroseomonas sp.
CCGCACGCGCCCTGATCCAGCGCATGACCGACGGCGAAATCGACATCCTCGTCGCCACCCAGGCGGCGGCCAAGGGACACACTTTTCCGCGCCTGACCCTGGTCGGCGTGGTCGATGCGGACCTGGGCCTGCGCGGCGGCGACCTGCGGGCGGCGGAGCGGACCTTTCAACTTTTGACCCAGGCCACCGGCCGGGCGGGCCGGGCCGACCGGCCGGGGCGGGCCATACTGCAGACCTGGACGCCCGAGCATCCGGTGCTGATGGCGCTGGCGGCCGGCGACCGGGACGCCTTCGTGGCGGCGGAGATGGCCGAGCGCGAGGCGGCGGCCCTGCCGCCGCACGGCCGGCTCGCGGCCATTATCCTGTCCAGCGAGAACGCCATGGCGGTCGAGAAGCTCGCCCGCGATCTGGCCGAAAACATCCCCAACGCCGAACGGCTGGAGGTCTATGGCCCCGCCGACGCGCCGCTGGCGCTGGTGCGGGGGCGGCGGCGCAAGCGGCTGCTGGTCCGGGCCGACCGCGACGTCGACCTGCAGGGCTTCCTGCGCGCCTGGCTGGCGCGGGTGAAGGTCCCGGGGTCGGTGCGGCTGTCGGTGGATGTGGACCCCTACAGCTTTCGTTGAGACGCTACCGCTCGCCGCGCGGCGGCTCGCTGCTTGAGCGCGGGCATGCTGATCGGGCCCACGACCGGAACCCTGACCGTCCCGCCGCTGACGCACGGGAGAAATTATAGTCGTTTTCGGCGGAAAACCTGCCTTCCTTTCAACGCCCTGCGGTTTTGAGACCGCCGTCTCCCAACCATGGTCGGGACCCGCCGTATAATGGCCGTGCCCGGTCCCGGGCCGGTCTTTGACAATCCAGCCGCCGCAGCGCCGACCCAGGCGCCGCCAGGGTCGCGGTAGACGAGGTAGACTCCATACACCGTGTTTTTCCGCCCGGAGAGTCTAACGGCCGCCCCCGATCCGGACGCATCGGACGCTTCGGACGGTGTTTTTCGCCGCCATCGCGCTGGCGAGGTCCGGCCC
>NZ_JAUYTS010000010.1 GCF_030695085.1 Falsiroseomonas sp.
AGGCCATGCACCATGGACAGGCCCAGCCCGGTGCCCTGCCCCGGCCCCTTGGTGGAGAAGAACGGCTCGATCGCGCGTTGCAGCGTCGCGGCATCCATGCCGGTGCCGGTATCCTCCACCGCGATCCGCAGGTAGCGGCCCGGCACCAGGCCGGTCGGTGAGGTGGGGTCGGGTGCCTCCCGCGCTTCCAGCCGGATCTGGATGCGCCCGCCCTCCGGCATCGCATCGCGGGCGTTCACCACCAGGTTCATCAGCGCCAGTTCCAGCGCATGCGGATCGACCAGTGCCGGCGGCAGTCCCGCACCGCCCTCCACCGCCAGCTGCACCCGCGGCCCGGCGGACCGGCCGAGCAATTCGCCAAGCCCGGCCAGCAGCTGGCCGAGATCCACCGGGCGCGGGTTCAGATCCTGCCGCCGGGCGAAGGCGAGCAAACGCTGGGTAAGCTGCGCGCCGCGCTCCGCGCCGAGCGTGGCCGAATCCAGGTGGCGCAGGATCTGCGGCGTGGCGGTATCGCCCAGCCGCTTGCGCGCCAGCGCCAGATTGCCCAGCACCGTCATCAGCAGATTGTTGAAATCATGCGCCACGCCGCCGGTCAGGCGGCCCAGCAATTCCATCTTCTGCGCCTCCAGAAGCTGCGCCTGGGCCGCCTTCAGGGCAGAGACGTCGCGCGCCTCCGGCACCAGCAGGGAAACCATGCCATCCTCGTCCCGCACCGGCTTCACCGAGAAGTCGATAGCCAGGGTGGTGCCCCCAGGACCGCGCATCGCCAGTTCGCGGCGTACGAAATGCCCGGCGGCGGCCTGCGCCACGGCGTCCCGCACCGCGGCCCGCAGCGTCGCATCCTCGGGCCACCAGGGGGCGTCCCAATAGGGCCGGCCGACCACATCTCCCGCCGCGACACCGCCCAGTTCCAGCATCGCCCGGTTGGCTTCCAGCAGCGTGCCGTCGGGGGACAGCAGGCCGATGAACTGGAAGGTGGCGTCGAAGATGCCGCGGAACCGCGCCTCACCCTCCCGCAGCCTGGCATTGGCATCGGCCAGCGCGCCGGTGCGTTCGGCAACGCGGCGCTCCAGCGTGGCGTTGGCCTCGGCCAGCGCCTGCGCCTTGCGGCGGCGGTCGGTAACATCCAGCGCGATGCCCAGCAGCCGGCGCGGCTGGCCATCCACGCCGCGCCGCACCTCCGCCCGCACTGCGATCCAGCGTTCGGGCCACCGCCCCGGCGGGCGGTGCGCCAGGCGGAACTCGGCCACCAGCGGCACCTCCCCGCGCACCGCGGCGGTCAGCGCGGCGGCCAGGGCCAGCCGGTCTTCCGCCTGCACGGCGCGCAGTGCGGTGCGTGCGGTGATGCGGCGGCGGGATTGCAGGCCCCATTCGGTGAAGACATCGCCGATCAGCGCCAGCCTTCCATCGCGCAGGTCCCAGTCCCACAACCCGATGCGCCCGGCCTGTTCGGCCAGCCGCAGCCGCGCCTCGCCTTCCTGCACGGAGGCGAGCAACCCCTCGCGTTCCGCCAGGGCGGCGGCGAGCGCGGCGCCACGTTCCTCCGCCGAAAGCCGCGCCGCGCGGCCCCGCCGGTCCGACCGCAGCGCCGCCATCGCCAGCACCCCGGCGAGCGCGGCCGCCAGGGCAAAGATCAGGCCGTTGCGGCGCAGGCGCTGCTGGAAAGGCGCCAGCAGTTGCGCGCGCGACAGCGCGGCGGAGGCGATGACCGGCATCGCCGGCACGCGGCGCCAGGCGAGCAGGCGGATCGTGCCGTCGGCGTCCCGCACTTCGCGCACGCCGGACTCCGCGGCCAGCAAGCTGGGCGCGGCCTCGGTGTTGCCGGCGGCGGCCAGGGGCCAGCGCGCCACCAGCGTGCCATCGACGCGGCTGAGCTGCAGCACGGCCGCCTGGCCCGGGGTCAGGTCCTCCACCACCCGTCCGAATTCCTCCACCGCGATCGCGGCCAGGACGGCGCCGCGGAACTGGCCATCCGCACCCCGTAGCGGCCGCCCCCAGGCGAAATGCCAGCCGCCACCCGGTGCGCCATGCAGCAGGCTGGTGACATGGCTGGCCTCGCCCCGGCGCAGCGGCGGGAAGTAGGGCATGGTGTCCAGCGGCAGGCCGAACAGGCGGCGGTCCAGGCTGCTGGCCACCAGCCGCCCCGTCGCATCCACCACCCAGATCGCCTGCACCTCCGGCGCGCCGGCCGCGATCTCCTCCAGATCGGTCCAGTTCGCGCCACGCAGATCCTCGAGGTTGACGTGGTCGCTCAGGCGGGCGGCGCGGCCGGCGGTCAGTTCCGCGATGCGGAGCAGGCGGTTGGCCTGCTGGGCCAGCAGCGCCGCGGTATTCTCGGCATCCGTCCAGCCCTGGGCCAGCGTGGCGCGGCGGTCCGCCAGGCTCGCCACCAGGAACAGCCAGGCCGCGATCAGCGCGAAGGCGGCCAGACTGAGGGCGAACCATCGCCCCGCACCCCCTGCGTCGCGACCCCGATCTGACGCCACGCTCATCTGTTCCCCTCTGCGGCGCTGGACGCCGCCATGCTCACCTGCCGCCATGCTCACCTGCCGTGGGCCACGGCGGGCCCTGGTGGCCCAGCACCATGATTCCATCATTACCCGAAATGCTCTAACCCCCTGATGGGTCGGAGCCGGAGGGCATTGGAGCCCACCGCGGACCCGAGGATTCACGGGTTACGGACGACGTGCGGGACGTTGCGGCGGCAGACTAGCGCAGAATGGCAGGCCGGATGTTTCCGGATTGTTGCGCGCCGACAATCAGGACGACGCCGCGGCGAAACCGCGCCGGTTTCGCGAGGCCCGCGGGCGCGCGGAAGCAGGATGGGGAGAGAGCAATGACCAAGGCTGGGTGTGCGGCATGGGATGCGGTGGCAACGCTGGCGCGGCAGCCCGGGGCGGCGGGTATCCGGCAACTGCTGGAGGCGGACCCGCAGCGCGCCCGGCGCTTCGGCTTTCGCGCGGCCGGGCTGCTGCTGGACCTGTCCCGCACCTCGCTGACCGACCCGGTGCTGGCGGCGCTGCTGAAACTGGGGGAGGCGCGCGGCGTGGCGCGGTTCCGCGATGCGATGGCGGCGGGCCAGCCGGTGAACGGCACCGAAGGCCGCGCCGCGCTGCACATGGCGCTGCGTGCGCCGGCCGGCGGGTTCCATGTGGGGGATGAGGATGCCTCCGCCACCGTGCGGGGCACGCTGGACGCCATGGCGGGCTTCGTGCGCGGCGTGCATGGCGGGCAGATCCTGGGTGCCGGGGGGGACCGCTTCACCGATGTGGTGAATATCGGCATCGGCGGCTCCGACCTCGGCCCGGCCATGGTGACGCGCGCGCTGTGGCGGGCCGGCATGCCGATGCGGGCGCATTACCTGGCCAATGTCGATGCCCATGCGTGGGAGGCGCTGCGCCCGCAGCTCGACCCGCGGCGCACCCTGGTGCTGGTGGCGTCCAAAACCTTCACGACGCAGGAGACGATGACCAACGCGCAGCTGGTGCGCGACTGGCTGGCGCAAACGCTGGGGGAGGATGCGGTGGCCGCGCATCTGGCGGCGCTGTCCACCAACCTGCCTGCGACCGCCGCCTTCGGCATCGCGCCCGACCGGGTCTTCGGCTTCCGCGACTGGGTCGGCGGGCGGTTCAGCCTGTGGTCCGCGGTCGGGCTGTCCATCGCCCTGGCCTGTGGGCTGGAGGCCTTTGCCGGGCTGCTGGCCGGGGCGCGGGAGATGGACGACCATTTCCTGGCCGCCCCGCCCGAGGCCAACCTGCCGATGCTGCTGGCCGCCACCGAGGTCTGGCATGTGAATTTCCTCGGCTACGGCGCCCGCGCCGTGCTGGCCTATGACGAACGCCTGTCCCGCTTCGCCGCGCATCTGCAGCAGCTGGAGATGGAGAGCCTCGGCAAGCGGGTCACCAATGGCGGGTTGCCGGTGGGCCACGCCACCGGGCCGGTGGTGTTCGGCGAGCCGGGCACCAACGCGCAGCATTCCTTCCTGCAGTTGATCCACCAGGGCAGCACCCCGGTGCCGGTGGATTTCGTGCTGGTGGCGCGGCCGGACCACGCCCACCCGGCCAGCCACCGCATCCTGCTGGCCAATGCGCTGGCCCAGGCGGAGGCGCTGGCGCGCGGGCGGACCGAGGCCGAGGCGCGGGCGGAGATGGCGCGCGCCAAGCTGCCCCCGGAGGAGATCGACCGCCTGGCACCGCACCGGAGCTTCCCCGGCGACCGGCCCAGCAGCAGCATCCTGCTGCCGGCGCTGACACCGGCGACGCTCGGCGCGCTGGTCGCGCTGTATGAGCACAAGGTCGCCTGCCTCGGCGCCTATTGGGACATCAACCCCTTCGACCAATGGGGCGTGGAGCTGGGCAAGCAGCTGGCCGGCGGCATCCTGCCGGCGCTGCAAGGCGGCGCCACCGCCCCGGATGCCGCGACGGCCGCGATGATCGCCGAAATCCAGCGGCTTCAGGCCGGCTGAGCCGGATCGTCAGCCACCCAGGTCGCGCAGCCTGTCGTAGCCGATGTTCAGCCCGCCCATCCGCAGCGTCACCGTGCCGTTGTCGCGCAGCGCGCCGGTGACCTGGCCGGTGACGGTGAAGCCCAGCGGCACGGCGGCACCGGCGCTGTCGCGGCCGCTGACCGTGACGCGATAGAGACCATCCGCGCGCTGCGTGCCCCCGTTATCCTTGCCATCCCAGTTCCACGCCATCGGCGCCGTGCCCAGCGTCACGTCGCTGCTGCGGACCAGCAGGTTGTTGGCATCGCGCACCTCGACCCGGGCCAGCCGGGCGGTGCCGGCGGCGGGCAGGTTCACCGTGGCGCTGCCGGATTGCAGCGGCAGGCGGTCTGTCTCCACCGCGACGCGCCGGCCGACGAGGCTGGCAGCCTCGCCGAGCTGGCTCGCCTGCTGCAGCGCCAGCAACTGCTGCAGGGTGGTGTTGGTGTTGATCTGCTGCTCGACGGTCGAGAACTGCACGAGCTGCTGGGTGAGCTGGTCGGCATCCATCGGCGCGGTCGGGTCCTGGTTCTGCAACTGCGTGGTCAGCAGCTTCAGGAAGGTATTGAGATCGCCCGACAGCCGGGTGCCGGCGGAACCCGCGCCGGCGGTGGCGGTGGTGGCGCCGGTCAGGGAGGTGATCGAACCGCTCATGGGGAATGCTCCGTCAGACTGCGAGGTCGATGAGGCCGGGATGGGCCGTGCGGCGGGGTGGCGGTCCGGGTGAAGCCTTGTCCTGCGCCACCTGGCGTCCGGCCGCGCCGCGCGGCGCCTGGCCCGGCACGGCGCCGGATTGCGCATCCGGGTTGCCCTGGCCCGGATGACCCGGGCCGGAACCGCCCTGGCTCAGGGAGAAGGACAGCACCGGCCCACGCTCACCGAACCCGGCATCGGAGAGGGCGCGCTCCAGGTCCCGCGCATCGCGTTGCAGCAGCGCCAGGGTTTCGGGGCGCTCAGCGGTGACGCGAATGGCCGCCTCGCCACGGCTGCGGTCGATCGCCACCTCGACGCGGCCGAGTTCCACCGGGTCAAGCATCAAGGTCAGGCTGGAATCCGGGCCGAGCGCCAGCGCCACCGCGAAGGGCGCCACCTGCCGCGCCGGCCAGGCCACCGGCACGGGCGGCGCGGCGCGCACCGGCGGGGCCGGGCGGGCCATCAGCTCCGTGATGGCGGGGGTGGCCGGGGCGTCCAGGCGGATGCCAGGCTCGGGGCTGAGACGCTCCGGGGCCGGGCGTTCGGCGGCCTGTGGCCCGGCCGCCCGAGCTGGGGCGGCGCCGTCCATCCCGGCCTCGATGGCCTCCGCCTCCGCCGTGGTGAGAGGATCGGCGACGAGGCTTGGCTCGGTGGCGGGATCGGCGGCCGGGGCCGAGCCAACCGGGGTTGGGCCGACCGGGGCAGGCGCATCACCGGCCACGGCCCGCGCCTGGGCCGAGGCGCCTTGCGGCGGCGGATCCTGGCTGATGGGTGCGGCTGCCGGCTGCGCTGCCGCGGCCAGCACCGGCTGCGTGACGACCGCGCCGGGGGGCGCGGGCGCTGCCGTGGGTGATGAGGCAGCGGCCACAGCCTGGGCCTGACCGGCGACGACCGTGCGCAACCCGTTGGCGACGGCGGGCGGCGGCTGGTCCGGGGCCGGCGGGATGTCCGTGGCCGGCAGCGGGCCGGACGGCAGCGCCGTTTGGGCGGGCACGAGTTGGGCTGACACGGGTTGGGCGGGCCCAGGCAGGGCCGCCGGGGCCGGGGCCGGGACGGGTTGCGCGGCCGGGACCGCTGCGGAAGCGTCCGATGCTGGTGGCGCGGTCTGCGCGCCCGGGAAGCCTCCACCGGGCGAAACCGCATCAGGGAGGATCGGCGCGGGCGGGGCGGGCGTGGGCGAAACCGGTGCCGATGAGGCGGATGCCGCCACTGGCGCGGCGGGTTGCAGCGCCGCAGGTGCTGGCGGTGCCGCAACCGGGAGCCCCGGGGCCGGGAGCGTAGCGGCCGGGACCATTGAGGCCGGGACCATCGAGGCCGGGACCATCGAGGCCGGCGGCACGGCCCCATCCGGCACGGCCGCAACGGTGCTGCCCTTCGCCACCGCGAGCGCCGGCGCCAGGGCCTGATGGGCGCTCCCCTGCGGCGCGATGGGGACCGGAGCTTCCGGCGCGGGCGGCGAGGCGGCCTGCGGGCCGATCATCCGCGGCGAATCCGTGGCCTCGCCGGACAGCGCGGCGGCGGCGGCGGCAGAAGCTGGCGGCTCCGCCGCGTCGGGCAGCTCCATCGGTGCAGGGACAGGAATCGGCTCGCCCACGGCGGGATCGATCCCCGGCAGGGCCGGCGTCACGGCCTCCTGCCCCGTTGGCGGAGCCGGCCCAATCTCGGCTGGCCCGATCTCGGCTGGGCCGGCCTCGGTTGACCCGGCCTCGTCCTCCGCCGGCTGCGGCCAGCCGGCCGCCGCCCCCATGGCGCGCTCGAACAGCGCCGCGAAGCCGCCGCTGGCACCTGGCGGGGCGCCGATGGCGGCGGCGTGGGGCGCCTGGGGTGACCGGGTGGCGGGCTGGATCTCCATGGCCGGCGACAGGGCAACCAACGTGCCAGCCCAGGGGCCGTCGCGCCCGGCAGGGAAGGGCCAGGCCACGGCAGGTTTTGCCCCCTCCCGGCAGGACCCGCCGTGCCCAGGGCCGCATGGGCTGGCACGCGGGTTGCGTTTCAGCCGGCGAACCCCTCGCGGCGCCACCGGCCGCCCGACCCATCGGAGACCTCGCCCCATGTCGCTGCTCGGCTCGATGACCACCGCGATCAGCGGTCTTTCCGCCCAGGCGCGGGCGCTTGGGCATGTGTCCGACAATGTCGCCAACAGCCAGACCGTCGGCTTCAAGCGGGTCGATACCAATTTCACCAGCTGGCTCACCCGGTCGAACCTGCGGCTGCACATGCCGGGCTCGGTGGAGGCGCGGCCCGACTACACCAACACCATCCAGGGCACGGTGGAGCAGGTGGAGAACCCGCTGGCCATGGCGATTGCCGGCCAGGGCTTCTTTTCCGTGGCACAGGCGCGCGGCGGCCAGGGCGACAATGTGGTGTTCGACGACCGGCAGTTCTTCACCCGCGCCGGCGATTTCGCGATGGACCGCGACGGCTACATGGTGAACGGCTCCGGCTACTACCTGGAGGGCTGGCAGATCCAGCAGAATGGCGAGCCCGACCGCACCAGGCTCGCCCCGATCCGGATCAGCGAGCTGGTCTACAACCCGCAGCCCACCACCAGCATCGGGCTGGCGGCGAACCTGCCGGCAAATGTGCCGACGGTGGCTGCCATCCCGGCCGCCGCGCCCTGGGCACCGGCGGAGGCGCCGGTCAGCAGCGTCATTCAGATCTTCGACGCGCTCGGCAATCAGCAGCAGGTGACGCTGGATTGGTGGCGGCTGGATGTGGATACCTGGCGGCTTCGCATCACGCCGGATGGCGACACCCTCGCACCGGCCGACGGCATCTTCGCCGACATCGACTTCGGCGGGCAGATCACCGCAGGGCCGCCCGTGGTGAATGCGCCGGCGGGCACCATCGCCGCCATCATCCCGCTCAGCGCCACCACCGGCACCGTGCCGACCGCGGCCGGCGAGACAGCCTCGATCGGCTTCACCGCCAATTACGGCTTCGGCAACCAGACGGTTTCGCTGGGCCTGGGCGGCTTCGGCCTGCCGACCGGGCTGACCAGCTATTCCGGCACGGAATACAGCGTGCGCGACCTGCGCCAGGATGGCGTGCCGCTCGGCGCCTATTCCGGCGTGACGGTGCGGGAGAATGGCGACGTCGCGGTGAACTACGACAATGGCCAGACGCGCATCGTGGCGCGTGTGCCGGTTGTCGCCTTCAACGACCCGGACAAGCTGCAGCGGCTGGACGGCCAGGCCTTCATGCGCACGGTGGAAAGCGGCGAGGCGCGGGTGACGGATGCGGCGACGAATGGCGTCGGCAAGCTGGTCACCGGCTCCATCGAACGCTCCAACGTCGATATCGCGGCTGAATTCTCCAAGCTGATCCTGGCCCAGCGCGCCTATACCTCGAACACCCGGATCGTGACCGCGGCGGATGAGATGCTGCAGGACACGATCAACATGAAGCGGTGACGGGTAGATGAGCCTCGACCTCGCGCTCTCCGTCGCCACCAGCGGGCTGCGCCTGCTGGACCGCCAGATGGCACGGGCGGCGGATGACATCGCCAATGCCGGCACGCTGGGCCACACGCGCAAATCGCTGGAGGGCAACGCGCTCACCGTCGCCGGCGCCGGGCAGGGCGTGCGGGCGAATGTCATCACGCGCGATGTCGACCTGGCCGTGCTGGCGGCGCTGCAGCGCTCCGGTGGCGATGCCGCGGCGGCCGGGCTGCGCGAACGCCTGCTCGGCGGGATCGAGGCCGCGCATGGCACGCCGGAGCTGGGTGACAGCCTGGGCGGGCTGATCTCCGGCCTGCAATCCGCCTTCATCGAATTGCGCGAGGCACCGGCCGATGCGGTGCGCCGCAGCGCGGTGGTGACGGAAGCGCACACGCTGGCCGGCCGGCTGAACCAGGTCTCGGACGCGATTGGCGTGGCGCGGCAGGGCGCGCATGATGCGCTGCGGGCGGAGGTGGCGGCGGTGAATGCCGGGCTGTCCGAAGTGGCGCGGCTGAACAGCGTGATCAAGCGCGAACTCGCCGCCGGCCGCAGCGTCGCCGCGTTGGAGGATGAGCGGGACCTCGCGATCGGCGCGCTGGCCGGTTCGCTCGACCTGTCGGTGATCCGCGGCAGCGCGGGCGATGTCACGCTGGTGGCACGCGGCGGCATCGTGCTGCCGCTGGTGCAGGGCAGCACGCCCTTCTCACTGGCCGATGCCACGGTGGGCACCGGCGCCTTCCATGGCGGCGCCGGCACGCTGCCGGGCGTGATGCTGAACGGACGCGACGTGACGCGCCAATTGGCCGGCGGGCGCATGGGTGCGGCGGCGGAGCTGCGCGACGCGACGCTGCCGCGGATGCAGGCGGAGCTGGATGTGGCGGCGTCCCAGATCGCGCACCGGCTGGAACAGCAGGGGCTGCGGCTGTTCACCGATGCGGCCGGCACCGTGCCCGATCCCACCCTGCCCTATGCCGGCAGCACCATGGTCGGCTTCGCCGGCGCGATACGGGTGAATGCGGCGGTGGCTGCCGACCCCTCGCTGCTGCGCGACGGCACGCATGATGTGGTGGGCGACCCGGCCGGCCCCAGCGCCTTCACCACCAACCCGCCCACCGGCCCGGCCGGCTTCGCCACGCTGCTGGACCGGGTGCTGGATTTCAGCTTCGGCGCGGAACAGGCCACCGGCGTGGCGCAGCCGGGCTTCGCCACCGGCGGGCTCGGGCCGGATGGCACGCTGTCCTCCCCGCTATCGGGGTTGCGGACGCTGGCGGGCTACGGCGCGGCCCTGGTTGCCGAACAGACCGGCGCCCGCGCCGCGGCGACGGAGGCCGTGGGCCGCGCGACCAGCCTCGGCGAATTGCTGACCGGGCGGATCAACGCGCGCTCCGGCGTCGATGTCGATGCGGAGGTCGCTGCGATGGTGCAGCTGCAGACCGCCTATGGCGTCAATGCGCGCGTGATTTCCACCATCCAGGCGATGTGGGATTCTTTGTTCAACGCGGTCCGCTGACCGATGTTCAACCCGGTCCACTGACCGAGGGGAGGCCAGGCCATGTCCATCATCGGCAGCATCGGCAATCTCGCGGTGGACCAGGCGGCGCTGCGGCTGCGGCTGGATACCGCCTCCCGCCAGGTCTCCACCGGACAGAAGGCCCAGGTTTACGGCGATCTGCGGCCGGAGGCGCGGCGCGCCATCGACCTGCGCGGCGAGGTGGCGCGGCGCGAGGCCTATGCCAACGCAGCCGACCGCGCGCTGGCCCGCGCCGACGCCACGCAGACCGTGCTGGGCCGCCTGCAGGAGATTGCTGCCACCGTGGGGGCGGAGGCATTGCGCGCCAAGACCATGGCCACGACCGGCGCCGAGGCCCTGGCGCGCACCGCCGCCGCGGCGCTGGCGGAGGTGGCGGCGCTGCTGAATACGCGGCATGGCGGCGAATACCTGTTCGGCGGCTCCGACGTGACCGCGCCACCGGTGCCGGATGCCGAGAATGTGACCACCGGCCCGATGGCCACCGCCATCACCGCCTCCGTCGCCACGCTGGACGCCACCAATGCCGCGACCGTGCTGGCGGATACCGTGACGGCGGCGACCGATGCCGCCACCTCGCCCTTTTCCGCCTTCCTGGAAGGTGCCGGGACGACGGAGGCAACGCGCGCGGTGCAGGTGGCGGATGGTGAGCGTGTGCAGATCGGCGTCTTCGCCAATCGCGGCCAGGATGGCGAGGTGGTAGCCAGCTGGGGTCGCGAATTGCTGCGAAACCTGGCGGTGATGGCCGCGGTGACGCCGGCGCTGGCGGCGGAGGGCGGCGGCTGGTCCGGGCTGATGGACAGCGTCGCCAGCGCGATGGGCGTGGCGGCGACCAGCCTGGCCAATGAGCAGGCGATGCTGGGTGCCGCACAGCAGCGAATCGGCGCGGTCAGTGACCGGCACCAGGACACGCTGGTGGCGCTGCGGACGCAGCTCGGTTCGGTGGAGGAGGTGGACCTGGCGCAGGCCGCGGCCGAGATGAGCCTGCTCAAGCTGCGGCTGGAGGCCTCCTATGAGGCGACGGGCATGTTGTCCCGCCTCTCGCTCGCGGCGCTGCTGCGCTGATGGGGTCCCGCTCGCCGCCCGGATCTTCGGCATCCGGTTCTTCGACAACCGGCCTTCAACCCTGGTTAATGCCGATGCGCCATGATGCAGGGGCGTGGCGTGGACCAGAATGGGACGGGGCCGCACCACGCATCCTCGGAGGATCGAGCCCGTGGCGCAGGCCGCGTGGTGGCGAAGAATTCGCGAAGGTCGGCATTCGCCGGCACCCCGGAATGGCGGAGTTACTACCCCCGCCGCCATGCCGACAGACTTGGGAGAGTGGCATGTCCACGTTGGTGCTCGAGATGCGGGCTGGCGAGTTGATGGTGGTGAACGGCGCCTCGCTGCGTTTCCGCAGCCGGACCCGGGTCGAACTGGTGGCGAAGGCGCGGTTCCTGTTCGGCAAGCAGGTGATGTCGCCCGAAGGGGCGAACACGCCCTCGCGCCGGATCTATTTCGCGCTGCAATGCGCCTATGTCGGGCCGGAGGAGGAGCGTGAGGCGGCGATGGCCGACGCACACCGCCTGGTGGCCGAATTCCAGGAGGCGACGACCTCCGACATGGCGCGGCAGTTGCTGGAGCGTTCGCTGGCCTTGGCCGAGCAGGATGAGTGGTACCAGGCGCTGCGCCTGGTACGCCATGTGATGCGGCATGAGGCGACGGTGCTGGGGCTGGATGTGCAGACCGGCCTTCCCATGCCGGTGGCAGGGCTTGCCGCGGCCGCCGCGCAGGCGGCGATGCGGCCGCATCTGGACTGAGTTTTTCGCGAATTTCCTGCCCCGGCGGCGCCGGGCTTTACCGCCCGTTCATGCCGGCGGGGGCAGGATGCCAGGGAAGGTCCACAAGCTTCGGACCTCTGACCGATGTGGATGACGCCGCAGAAGGCGCAGCCCCACCGGTCCCGCGGGTGGGAGGCAAAATGCCGGCCCGCACGCGGAACGCCTTTCGAAGGAGATGGGGACAATGTCCTCCGTCAACACCAATGCCGCCGCCATGGCGGCGATCCGCTCGCTGAACAACATCGGCAAGGACCTGGGCAAGACCCAGCAGCGTATCGAGACCAACCTGCGGATCAGCCGCGCCGATGACGACCCCGCGGTGTTCGCCATCGCGCAGAACATGCGCGCCGACCTCAACGGCATGACGGCGGTGAAGGACAGCCTGAAGTTCGGCAAATCCGCCCTGACCGTGGCGCGTGACGCGGCGACGCAGATCTCGGACGAGCTGGGCCGGCTGAAGCAGACCATGACCCAGGGCCAGCAGCAGGGCCTGGATGCGGAGCAGATCAACAACCAGATCACCAATGCGCTGCAGAACATCGACGCCTTCGCGAAATCCGCCACCTTCAACGGCGTGAACCTGCTGACCAACGGCCTGACCGTCGATGGCGTGACCAACACTTCGGTCGACATCGTCCGCGACATCATGGGCTCGGTCACCAGCGTCGCCGGCACGGACAGCACCTCGGCTGGCCTCAACATGAACGGCCTGTCGGTCACGACGGCCGCGCGGACCATCACCTTCGACGACACGCTGGCGCCGGCCAATGGCGAGGTGCTGACCGTCACCGTGCAGCGTGACCTGGACGGCGACCCGACCACGGCGCTGGAAGACGTGGATCTGGTGTTCGAGTTCAGCGACGGCACCGGTGCGCTGGGCACCACGCCGGACCCGAACACCCGCGTCTTCGACGTGCAGTTCGAGGCGACTGACAGCCCGCTGACGCGCGTGACCGCGCTGATCACCCGCATGAAGGAAGCCGGGCTCGATGCCGGGCTGAACAGCAAGGGTGAGCTGTATATCCGCGGCGCGACGCAGGACGTGACCACGGATATCACCGGTGCGACGGTGGAAGCCGCCCCGGCGGCCGGCACCGGCCAGAAGGAGGCGATCGCGATCGTCGAGGGCGCCATCGACCTGATGGGCACGCGCCTGGCCAATCTCGGCGCCAATATCCGCCAGGTCGATGGCCTGACGACCTTCACCACGCAGCTGAACGACTCGATCAAGGAAGGCCTCGGCGCGCTGGTCGATGCGGACCTCGCGGAGGAAAGCGCGCGGCTGACCAGCCTGCAGACCAAGCAGCAGCTGGCGACGCAGTCGCTGTCCATCGCCAACCAGCAGAGCCAGTCGCTGCTCAGCCTGTTCCGATAAGCCCGAGCCGGGCGCCCTGGCGTTGATGCCGGGGCGCCCGCGCACATTCCCGCGCCGGAGGATCCATGAGCGCTTCGCGCTACGCCGCCACCCAGAACGCCGTCGCCTCCCCCCGCGAAATCGAATTGCGCGCCTTCCGCTTCGTCAACGGGCTGATGGCGGGCGCGACCGATACGCGCACGCGTGCCGTGGCGCTGGAGAAGGTGCACCGGCTGTGGTCGATCCTGATGAACGACCTCGGCTCACCCGGCAACGCCTTGCCGGCGGAGTTGCGCGGGCGGCTGATCTCGCTCGGCATCTGGGCGCAGAGGGAAACCGATCTGCGGCTGGATGATGGCGGCAGCCTGGAGCCGCTGATGGCGCTGCATCGCGACATGATCGAGGCGCTGGAGGCGCAACGCGGCCTCCCCGCCCCTTCCCGGCCCGGTATTGCGGCGCCGGGTATTGCGGCGCCCGGTATTGCGGCGTCCGCGATTGCGCCGCCGGCCTTCGCAGCCCGGGTCGCCTGAGATGCTGCCCGGCCTCGGCGCGCTGACCGCCCTGGTCGTGGCCCAGCGCGAGGGGGCCGGTCTGCAGGCGCGCTTCAGTGCCCGGCGCGACAATGAGGCGGCGATGACCCGCTTCCGCGAGGCCGCGTCCCAGCACAAGGATGTGGAATCCCTGCTGAAGGACCGCCGCACGCTCCAGGTGATGCTGGAGGCCTTCCAGCTTGAGGGCGAGATCGACAAGCGCGGCATCCTGCGCAAGATCCTGACGGAAGACCCCGCCGCGCAGGGCAGCCTGGCCAACCGGCTGACCGACCGGCGCTGGCGCGAATTGGCGCGGACCTTTGCGGGGCGCGAGGCCTCGACCCAGACGACTGCCGAAATCGCCGCGCTTTCCACCGCGGCCGTGGGCGAGATGTCGCTCGCCCGCGTGGCAGGGCTGGATGCGGACCAGGTGAAGGCGCTGACCACGGCGCAGGTGCGCGTGCTGGATGCGGCGCAAATCCGCGCCATCGGCAGCAGCGAGATCGCGGCGCTGGATGTGGCGGATGTGCGCGCGCTGAATACGGAACAGGTCGCGGCGCTGCGGCCTTCCCAGCTTGCCGCCTTCAGCGCGGGGCAGCTTGCCGCCATCGATGCCACGGCCTTCGCGAAGCTGGGCGTGGCGCAGTTGCGTGCGCTGAGCACGACGCAGATGGCAGCGTTGGGCAACGACCAGCTCGCGGCCCTCGGCACCGAGCAGCTCGCCGCCTTTTCCGGCAGCCAGGCGCGGGCCTTGCAGGAAACGCAGCGCGCGGCGCTGACCACGGCGCAGCTGCGCGCGCTCGGTACCTCCGGCCCGCCCACGGCGACGGAGGAGGCAGCGGCGGCGGCGCTTGAGGTGCGAAGCCCCTTCGAGGATGCGGCGCTGCTCGACCGGGTCGTCGCCGATGCGATGACCAATCGCTACGAGAAAGCCATGGGCGACGGCAATGCCGGGTTGCGGGAAGCGCTGTACTTCATCCGCAACGCGGCGAAGATCACCACCATCGCGGAGCTGATGACCGACAAGGCGATGACCGCGGTGGTGCGCGGTGCGTTGAGCCTGCCGGACAGCTTCGGCGTGCTGGAATTCGAGCAGCAGAAGCGCATCCTGACGGCGCGGGTAGATCTGGGCGCGCTGCAGGACCCGAAGGCGGTGGCAAAGCTGGCGCAGCGCTACCTGGCGCTGGCGGCGCCCTCGCAAGCCGCGAGCAACCCGATCCTGGCGCTGTTCGGTGGCGACGGCGGCGGCTCCTTCGACAACCTGATCGGTATTTCCCTGCGGGCCTGAGGGCCGCGCGGCCGCGCATCCGGGCCCCGATGGCCCGCCGGCATTGCCGCCTCAGCCGCTGACATCGACCTTGGGGTCCGAGGCGGGCAGCGGCGGGTTGCGGTAGGCGTCGATCTCACGCGGTGTCGGGATGGACTGGCGCAGTTCCCCATCCGGGCCGCGAAACTCCAGCACGACCAGGCTCAGCGAGGTGTCTATGCGAAGCTGGGTCGAAGGCGCCGGGGCGGTGGGCGGCGGCCCGGCCAGCGGAATGGCGGGGGACGTGCCTGCCGCCGGGGGGGCGGAGGCGGGCAGGTTGCGCGGCGAATCCGTTGCGGTGCGTAGCGCCGCGACGGGCATGGTGGCGCTGAGCATGACGGGACCCCGCAAAAATATGAGACAACGCCTCATCTAGCGCGACATCCGTTAAGCAAGCCTGAATCCCCATGCACCGAAACCTTCCCATGCGGGGTTTGACCCGGGCGGCATGCGGGCCGATGCTGTGGTGCACAAGACAGCGGTCCCGTGACGAGCACTCCCGCCCCCTCCCCGCCCCTTTCCGCCCATCTGCTGACAGCCCTGGTGGCCACGGGGGGTGGCGCGATTGCCTGGTTGCTGAACATTCCGCTGCCCTGGATGCTGGGCGCCATGGCGGCCACCGGCGCGCTGGCCTGGAATGACCGCGCCGCGGTGGCCGCGCCGGTGCGGCCCATCGCGCTGCTCTGCCTCGGCCTCGGCCTGGGGCAGACCTTCACCACGCCCGTGCTGGCCGCCCTCGCCACGGCGCTGCCCTGGCTGGTGGTGGCGGCGGTCGTCAGCATCATCGTCGGCGCGCTGGTCGCGCGATTCTTCGCCCGCATGGCCGGCACGGATGCCCGCACCGGCTATTTCTCCGCCGTGCCGGGTGGTGTCATCGTCATGGCGGTGCTGGCGCAGCGCTACGGGGTTTCCGTGCCGTCGGTGACGCTGGCGCAGACCATCCGTGTGATGGTGGTGGTGGTGATCTTTCCGCCGCTGATCACCTGGCTGGCGCCGCGCGGCGGGGCCGGTGCCTTCTTCGCGGAACGGCCGGCCGTGGACCTGGTTGGGCTGGCGGTGCTGATTGCGGCGGGGCTGGGCGTGGCGCTGCTGATCCGCATGCTGAACCTGGCGAATCCCTGGATGCTCGGCCCCTGCGCGCTGGTCATCGCGCTCTCGGCCTTTGAGATGCTGCCCTCGGGCGTGCCGCTGTGGATGATCGATGCGGCGCAGGTCGGCATGGGGGCGGGGCTCGGCCAGCGGATGAGCAAGCGCTTCCTGCTGGCGTCCCGCCGCCTGGCACTGGCCTCGGTCGGCTCCACCCTGATCCTGTCGGCGCTGATGGCGGCGCTCGGCATCGGCCTCGGGCTGATCTCGGGCCTGCCGCCGGCGGCTTCGGTGCTGGGCATGGCACCGGGCGGGATGCCGGAGATGACCATCACCGCCAAGGCGCTGGATCTGGCGGTGCCACTGGTGCTGGGCTTCCACCTGGTCCGCACCGTGGTGTGCAACCTGCTGGTCGGCCCGGTCTGGAAGGTGGCGGAACGGCTGGGGCTGGACCGGTAGGGGGTGACCGGTAGGCGGTGACCGGTAGGCTGTGACCGGTAGGCTGTGATCGGCAGGTTGCGTCAGCTCGACCGGTAGTTCAGCCGCCGCAGCAGCCACAGCCGGTAGGCCAGCGCCACATCCGGCGGTGGGCACAGCGTGCCGAGCAGCAGCGTCGCCTCAGCCGGACCGATGCGGCGTGCGCCGGCTTCCGGTGCATCCGGCGCTTCCTCCGGCCAGTTGCGCGCCGCGCCGCGCCACAGCGCCACGACATCAGCCGGGGTCAGCGCCGGCAGCACCAGCAGCGCCTGGGCGCGCAGTGCCGCGGCGGCGGCGCGGGCGGCGGTGAGCAGGTCCGGCTGCGCCGGGTCCGGCAGCAATTCACCAAGTGCCGGAACCCTGGGCAGCGCGGGGTCGCGCGCATTGCCCGCGCCATCGAAGGCAAAGACCGGGATGAGGCCAAGCTCGGCGGCGCGAGCCTCCGCCCGCGTGCCGGACAGCACCAGCCCATCCGCCGCCGCCTGGCGCACCGCCGCTTCTGTCGCGGCATGGCGGCGGGTGCTGTCGGCGGGCGGACAGAAAACCGGCACATTGGCGCGACCCAGCAGATCCAGCGCCAGCAGCGCGGCCACCTCCGGCGCCGCGGCGGAGGGCACGGCGATGCGCAGCGGCGCGTTCAACGGCGCATCCGGGCGCAGCGCCAGCAGGCAGGGCTGCACGCTGCCGCAGATGCCGGGCCAGTGGCGCGGTTCGTAGCGTGCCCTGCTGTCGCCCACCAACTGCGCCTGCACCGCCAATCCGGGCAGCAGCAGCAGCACCGGCCCATCGCGCAAGGTGGAGGAGGCGAAGCGGTTGGCCGCGGTGATGCCATCCGGCCCGCCCAGCACCGAGACCCGCAGCGCCGCGGCCCGCACCAGGCCGCGCGCCAGCGCGCCCGCGGCGCGGGTGGCCAGCAGCTCCGCCATGCCGCCATCCGGTCCAGGTGCCAGCACGGTGACGGATTCCGGCACCAGGCTTGTGGTGGCGCGGCCGCAACCCGGCCACGCCAAGGCCGCGAGCGCCGTGGCCGACAGCAATCGGCAGGCTGCCCGGCGAGTCGGGCGGAATTGTCCCATCCCTGCGGCGTCCATCTCGAGGTCCACCTAGCCGCCCGAATGGGGCAGAAACGTGGCAATGGCGCGCCGCGATCCCGCGCTAGCTGTCGTAGCGCACCAGCGACTCGAAGGGCACGTCGATGCGCGCGCGGCCGCCGAGGAAGGTCAGTTCGATCAGCGTGGCCGCGCAGGGCACCTCCGCCCCCGCCTGGCGCAGCAGGGAAATGCCGGCGGCCAGCGTGCCGCCGGTGGCCAGCAGATCGTCCAGCACCACGACGCGGCTGCCCTTCTGCACGGCGTCCGCCTGCATCTCGATACGGTCCGTGCCGTATTCCAGCGCGTAGTTCAGGCCGATGGTCAGGCCCGGCAGCTTGCGCGGCTTGCGCAGCATGACGAAGCCGAGACCCAGTTCCAGCGCCAGCGGGGCGGCCACCAGGAAGCCGCGGCTTTCAATGCCGGCCAGCATATCCGGCTTGTGCGGGCGGATCACATCCGCCAGGCGCGCCATGGCGGTGCGCCAGGCGGTGCCGTGCCGCAGCAGGGTCGAGATGTCATAGAACAGGATGCCGGGCTTCGGGAAATCCGGAATGCCGCGGATATGGTCCTTGAGGTCGATGTTGGGATCGACGGCGAGGCGGTCTGGATTGGGATCGGCCATGCTGCGGGTCGCGTGCTCCTGCCGCGGCGCGATGCGCCGGGCCAC
>NZ_JAUYTS010000012.1 GCF_030695085.1 Falsiroseomonas sp.
CGCGGGCCAAGCCGCACCAGCCCCACCAGCAGCGCCGCCGCCACCGCCGTCAGCGACGCCATCGCCAGCACCGGCCGCCACGCCACGCCGCCGAGTGCGGAGACCAGATGCGGCGCGGCGGAACCGAGCGTCAGCCCGCCCACCAGCAGCCCCACCACCAGCCCCATATCGCCCCGATCCGCCCAGCCGGCGGCCAGCTTCATCCCGACCGGATAGACCCCGGCCAGCGCCATGCCGGTGACGAAGCGCGCCACGATCACGCCCTCCGCCCCCGGCGGCAGCAGCAGGATGGTGCCATTGGCGGCGGCGCCGAGCAGGGTGGCGAGCGCAAAGACGCGGCGCGGGTCGAAGCGATCCGGCAGCGCCAGCGCGGCACTCACCAGCGTGCCGAGTACGAAGCCGGCCTGCACCGCGCTGGTCAGCAGCGCCTGGTAGAAGCTGCCGCGCGATGGCGCCTCCAGCAGCATGCCCGGCCCGGCGGCGGTGGAGGAGAACCACAGCGACAGCGCCAGCACCTGCGCCAGCGTGATCAGCGCGACGTTCTTGCGTTTCATGCCCAGCGATGGCTGGCGGCGGGGTGGCCCTCCGGCAGCAGCCGCCCGGCGCCGAACAGTTTCTCGCGGTAGGTGCCGGGGGCGTAGGCGGTCTTGTACAGGCCGCGTTCCTGCAGCACCGGCACCACCAGCTCGATGAAATCCTCGAGGCTTTCAGGCATCACGGTACGGGACAGGTTGAAGCCATCCACATCCGCCGCCTGCATCCAGCCCGCCAGCGCATCCGCCACCTGCGCGGGATCCCCCACGATCGGCGGCTGGCGGCTGCCGAGGACGGATTGCGCCAGCAGCATGCGCGGCGTCCAGTCCGGCCCCGCCACCTTGGCCATGGCCTCGACATTGGAGCGGATCGCCTGGCTCTCGCCGGCCCGCACCGGCTCATCCATCCCGAATTTTGCCAGGTCGATGCCGAGCGAGGCGGAGGCATGCGCCAAGGCGCCCTCCGCACTGGCCCAGGATGCGTAATCCGCCAGCTTCTCGTGCGCTTCCCGTTCGGTGCGGCCGACCACCAAGGTGGCACCGGCAAACACCAGAATGGGGCGCGGCGCGGCCGCCGCCCGCAGCTGCGCCACCAGCCGCGCGACGACGGAGGCGTTGGTGCCATTCACGAAAACACATTCGGCATGGGTGCCGGCAAAGCGGCGGCCGCGTTCACTGGCGCCGGCCTGGTACAGCACGGGCGTGCGTTGCGGGGAGGGTTCAGCCAGGTGGATGGCGTCGATCCGGTATTGCGGCCCGGCATGGTGGATGCGGCGGACGCGCGCGGCATCGGTGTAGACGCCAGCGGCGCGGTCTCGCTGCACCGCATCCTCGGCCCAGCTTCCCTCCCACAGCGCATAGACCGCCTGCATGTACTCGTCCGCCAGATCGTAGCGGTCGTCATGCCGCATCTGCTCGGCGTGGCCCAGCGCGCGGGCGGCGCTGTCGAGATACCCCGTCACGATGTTCCAGCCGATGCGGCCATTGGTCAGATGGTCCAGCGTGCTCATCCGCCGGGCGAACAGGTAGGGCGGCTCATAGGCCAGGTTGCAGGTCACGCCGAAGCCGAGGTGCTGCGTCACCGCCGCCATCGCCGGGACCAGCATCACCGGATCGAGCAGCGGCACCTGCACGCCGCCGCGCAGCGCCGCATCCGGGCTGCCGCCATGCACATCATAGATGCCGAGCACATCGGCCAGGAACAGCCCATCGAACAACCCGCGTTCCAGCAGCCGGGCGAGGCCGGTCCAGTGCTCCAGGTTTCGGTAGTTCGCGGCCGTGTCGCGCGGATGGCGCCACATCCCCTGCTGGATATGGCCGGGGGTCGCCATGTCGAAGGCGTTCAGGCGCATCATGCGGGGCGATTCCTCGGGCCGGTTGGCCCGATCATGCCCGAGTTGTGGGTTCAGGCCAGCAGGCTGTGCAGTTTTCCGATTTCGACCTTGCCCAGCGCCGTGCGCGGCAGGGCCGGCACGGCGACCACCGCACGGGGAATCTTGAAGCGGGCGATCTGCCCCTCGAAATGCGCCAGCACGCGCGCGGCGTCGAAACCGGCGGCGGGCACGACGACGGCGATGGGAACCTCCCCCCAGCGCGGATCGGGGCGGCCGATGATGGCGCCTTCCGTGATGCCGGGCGCCGTGCGCAGCAGGCGCTCGATCTCCGCCGGGTAGATGTTCTCCCCGCCCGAGATGATCACGTGCTTGAGCCGGTCGGTGAACCAGAAGCGGCCCTGCGGGTCGATGCGGCCGACATCGCCGGTGGCGAACCAGCCCGCGTCATCCAGCGCCGGCGTGACCGGCCAGTAGCGGCGCAGCGTGGCGGGGCCGCGGATCTGGATTTCCCCCTCCGCGGCACCGCCGGCGATGCGCGCTTCCGCGTGCCGGGCCGGACGGCCGAGGGAGCCGGGCGCGGCCAGCGCCTCCGCGCGGTCCTGGATGATGGCGATCGGTCCGGTCTCCGTCGCGCCATAGACCTGCTGCACGGGGATGCCGCGCGCGTGGAAGGCCTCGATCAACGCGACCGGCACGTCGGAGGAACCGGCGCCGATGGCGCGCAGGCTGGAAAGATCCGCGCCGGCCCAGCGCGGATGCGCCACCAGCGCCTGCATCACGGCGGGCACCAGCAGGGTCAGCGTCGGGCGGTCGCGCGCCACCGCGTCGAAGAAGGCGTCCGGGTCGAAGCGCGGATGCAGCAGCACCTCCGCGCCGGCCATCAGCGCCGGCGTGGTCTGGATGTTGAGGCCGCCGACATGGAACAGCGGCAGCACCGTCAGCACGCGGTCCTGCGCCGTCAGTTCGAAGGCATGCACCGCGTTCAGCGCATTGTGGTGCAGCGCGCGCTGGTCCAGCACCGCGCCCTTCGGCCGGCCGGTGGTGCCACTGGTATAGACCAGCAGCACCGGGCTTCGTTCTTCGCCATCATCCGGCGCATCGCCGGAGGTAAATAGCGTGGTCGCATCCACCGCCAGGTCGGGCATTGCCGAAAACATCTCAGGCGTCGCCAGAAGCAGTTTCACGCCCGCATCGTCGAGAATGAAGCGCCATTCCGGCGCGGCCAGGCGCCAGTTCAACGGCAGCAGCATCGCGCCGAGCCGGGCGCAGGCGAACAGCGCCACGATCTGCGCCGGGTGGTTCTGGCCGAGGAAGCCCACGCGGTCCCCCTGCGCCACGCCGCGCGCCGCCAGCGCCACCGCCATCGCCCCGGCCTGCGCATCCAGTGCGCCATAGCTCAGCGCCGCGTCACCGAAGCGCAGCGCGATGCGGTCCGGCGGATGCGCGGCCAGCCAGTGCTTCACTGGTCCGTCTCGCCCTTCTCATACAGCGCGTCGCGCCCGATGCGGTCGATGCACAGCTCCGCCGTCCAGGGCAGCATCAGCGCGCCGCAGCGGCTGTCGCGAAAGATGCGTTCCAGTGGCAGGGACTTCAGCATCGCCTGCCCGCCGCAGGTGCGGATCGCGAGGCTGGCGATCGCTTGCGCATTCTCCATCACCGTGTGCTGTGCGGCGAGCGCGCGTAGCATCTGGTCCTTGCTGGGATCAGGCCCGGCCTCCGTGATCGCCTGGAACCACAGCGCCTTGGTCTGTTCCAGCATAACGCGCATCTGCGCCACCGCGATCTGCTTGGTGGGGTACATGCGGCGCTTGACCGGTGGCGTGCCTGGGACCTCACCGCGCAGATAGCGCACGCAGAAATCATAGGCCGCCTGCGCCAGGCCCATATAGGTCGGGCTCAGCGTGAGGAACATGTGCGGCCAGCGCATCGCCGCCTGGAAATACAGGCCCGGCGGCATCAGCGCCGCATCCTCGGCCACAAAGACATTTTCGAAGACCAGGGTGCGGGAGACGGTGCCGCGCATGCCCAGCGGGTCCCAGTCACCGGTCACCGTCACCCCCGGCGCATCCGCCGGCACGCCGAGATACAGCGTGTTCCTGCGCGAGGCCTTCTCCCCCGGCAGCATCTCGGTGCAGAGAATCCCATAGGTATCGGCATGGCCGGCGAGGCTCGCAAAAATCTTCTTCCCGTTGATGCGGAAGCCGCCGGGCACGCGTTCCGCCGTGGTGCCGAAGGCCGCGGCACCGGCTGCCGCCGCGCCGCCTTCGGAGAAGGGCTGCGAGAAGATCTTTCCGTGATGCAGAATGGTGTCGTAGTGCAGACGGCGGCGGCGGCGGTGTTCCGCGCGGGTGGCCTCCTCCATCTCCAGGTCTTCGGTCAGCGCGCCGGTCCAGAGCGTGCTGCACACATGCATGTTCCAGGTCAGCGCCGTGGCGCCGCAATACCGCCCAAGCTCCGCCGCCGTCAGGCAATAGGCGCGGAAATCGGCGCCGAGGCCGCCCTCCTCCGCCGGGATGCAGATGCCGAGCAGGCCCTCGCGATGCATGTCGCGATAATTGTCGATGGGAAAGCTGGCCTCCCGGTCCCATCGCGTGGCGCGCGGCGCCAGCACACGGGCGCCGAATTCACGGGCGCGCGCGGTAAGCTCCGCTTCGAAGGGGGTCAGGCGAAAGGCCTTGGCCTCGAAGATCGGCGCATCGGCCGGCAGCGTCACGGGCATCGCATCCATCGGGCTCACTCCGCGAGAAAGGGCAGCAGCGCGGCAAGAAACGGCTCGGGCGCTTCCAGATGGATCAGGTGGCCGGCGCCCGGGATCATGACGAACTTCGCGCCCGGAACCGTATCCGCCATGCGCTGCATGGTCTTCGCCGGCGCCGCCTGGTCGCGCTCGCCCGCGACCAGCAGGGTGGGCACCGAAATCTTCGGCAGGTCGGCGCGGCGGTCGAAGGTGGTGAGGCAGCGCAGCGTGGCGCGGTACACATCCTCCGGAATCGCGCGCATCGCGGCCAGCGCGCGCGGCTTCGCATCCGGCGGTGCGGTATCCGGCAGCATCCCGGCCATCAGATCGGGCGCCGCCTGGTCCATGCTTCGCCCCTCCAGCGGGCCGAGCCGTGCGGCCAGGAATTGTTCGGCGAAGGACGGATCGCGGCCGCCGAAGGCCGGTGTCGTGCCGTACAGCACCAGCTTCGCAACGCGGCCCGGAAACCGCGCGACGAATTCCTGCGCGAGCATGCCGCCCATCGAATGGCCGACCAGCGTGACGCGCCCCAGCCCGTGCGCATCCAGCGCATCCCGCAGCGCCTCCGCCAGCGCCGGGAAGGTCATGTCCGGCAGCGGCGCCGTGCCACAGAACCCCGGCATCGGCCAGTCGATGGCACCCGGCACCATGCCGTTCCAGGAAGGCCCGCCGATGCCGTGCAGCAGGATGATGCTCATGATTGCAGAACTCCTTCGCGGACCACCACCTCGCCATCCAGGGCGATGGTGCAGCCGAAGATGGGGATGTCGAAATGCCCCTCGGTGAAGCGGCCGGCGAATTCATTGGCGCCGGTCGAGAACAGGAAATTGCCGGCCGCCGCGCGCAATTCCGTGCCGTTCAGGTCGCGGCGGTCGTGGAACAGCAGCCCCTCCCGCCGCGCGCGCGGGTTCATGCCCCAGCCGACATGGCTGACGGCATAGGCCGCGGGGTCGTCCCAGGCGGCCAGGTAGTCGCGCATCATCCGTGCATCCACGCCCTCGCCTTCCACCGCCACCACATGGTCATCGCGCAGCGTCAGCCGCACGGGCTGTTCGATGTAGCGCTTGAAGGTCAGGTTCGCGTCGCCCGGCGCCAGCACCAGCGTGCCGGCAACACTGCGGGCGGCGGGGAAGGAGACGACAACACCGCCCGGCCAATGCGCGATCGTCCCAGGGCGGTCGGTGAATCCCCAGACGCCGGCGGTGGTGGCGCCGGCCATCGCAACGGTCAGGTCGGTGCCCGCGGCGCTGGTCACGCGCATGGTCTGCGCCGCGCGCAGCCGCTTCACCGCCGCCTTCACCGGCGCGGCATCCTCCGCCCGTGGCACCAGGCGTTCCAGCACATCCGGATGCTCGTCGCTCACCATCAGCACCCGCGCGCCGCTGGCCAGGATGCCGCGCAGCTCCGGCGCATGCAGCAGCCCTTCGCGGGTGAGGTCGAGGATGAGGGAGGAAGCCCCCAGCGCCGCCAGCACCGCCGGGTGCCCCGCCAAAGCGCGCGAGGCCCCGGTGGATCGCACCGGCACCGGCGCGGTCTGCGGCGGCGTCGGCACCTCAAGCCGGAAGGGCCGGCAGCCCAGCCGGTGCGCCGCCAGCTCCGCCAGGTCGATGTTCAGGCGGCGGGACTGGCTTTCGGACAGCAGGCACACCGTCTCCCCGGCCCGGGCCGCGCAAAGCCGCAGCACCGCCTCGAAGGCCTCGATCCAATGCGGCTCGATCCGGTCGTCGCGCAAATCCGCGGCCCTCCCTGGGTCACGTCGAGGCTAGCGCTGGCGTCCATATATGAAAAGTCATATATTCGCGGCGTGACCCCTCCGCCCCGCTTTGTCGAGGACTACCTCCTGGCCCTGCTGGCCCAGGCCTCGCATGCGGCGTCGGCGGCCTTCCATGCGCGGTTGAAGGCGCGCGGCGTGGCGGTGCCGGCCTGGCGGGTGCTGGCAACCCTGCATGGCGCGGGCGAGGGCGTGACGGTCGGCCAGCTCGGGCAAAGCTGCCTGATGCAGCAGCCGACCATGTCGAAGCTGCTGGACCGCATGCAGGCGGAGGGCCTGCTGGCCCGCGCCCGCCGCGGAAGGCAGACCCGCATCACCCTGACGGAAGAAGGCGCCGCCCTGGCCGATTCGCTGGTGACCGAGGCCCGCGCGCATGAGGCCGCGCTGCTCGCGCGCCATGCGGAGGCCGCCCCCGCCTTGAAGGCGCTGCTGCGTGCGATCATCTCCGGCTGATGCCGCCGATATCGACACTCTCCAAGATCGTCCTGCTGCTGCTGGTGGTCTCCGCCCTGGTGCAGATCGTGACCCTCGTCTTGCGCTGAACGCCGCGTGCCGCCAGCCTTGCGCGATCAGGGAGAGATGACGATGCAGGTTGCGGTGATCGGCCTCGGGGCCATGGGCATGGGGGCGGCGCTGTCCTGCCTGCGGGCAGGTCTGGCGACCACCGGCTGCGATTTTGCCGAAGCCGCGCGTGACAGCTTCGCAAAGGCCGGCGGCCAGGCTGCCGCCAGCGCCGATGCGATCGCGGCGGGGACGGAGGCGGTCGTGCTGCTGGTGGTGAATGCCGCGCAGACCGAAGCGGCGCTGTTCGGCCCCGCCGGCTGCGCGCCGCGCCTGGCGCCGGGCGCCGTCATCATCGCCTCCGCCACCATGGGGCCGGATGATGCGCGCCGGCTGGCGGCGCGGGCGGAGGCGGCGGGGTTCCTCTACCTCGATGCGCCGGTCTCCGGCGGTGCGGCGAAGGCCGCGACCGGGGAGATGACGGTCATGGCCTCCGGCAGCGCGGCCGCCTTCGCCAAGGCAAAGCCGGTGCTGGATGCCGTGGCGACCAAGGTGTGGGAGCTGGGCGATGCGCCCGGCATCGGCGCCACGGTGAAGGTGGTGCACCAGCTTCTGGCCGGCGTGCATATCGCGGTGGCGGCGGAGGCGATGGCACTCGGCATCCGCGCCGGCGCCGATCCGCAGAAGCTGTACGACGTGGTGACCAGCGCGGCCGGCAATAGCTGGATGTTCGAGAATCGCATGGCCCGCGTGCTGACCGGCGATGATGCGCCGCGCAGTGCCGTGGATATCTTCGTCAAGGATCTCGGCCTGGTGGCGCAGATGGCGCGCGGACTGGACCACCCCGTGCCGCTGGCCAGCCAGGCGCAACAGCTATTCACCGCCGCCAGCGCCATGGGGCATGGCCGTGCGGATGATGGCTTCGTCATCCGGGTGTGGCAGGCGCTGACCGGAATCGCCCTGCCCGGCGATCCGCCGAAGGGCTGAGTTCAGCCCTTTTCGCGGTGACGACCACCGCGATCACCCAGCGCGGTGATAACCACCGTGATCAACCCAGCGCGGTGATAACCACCGTGGTCAACCCAGCGCGGTGATAACCGCCGTGGTCAACCCAGCGCGGTGATAACCACCATGGTCAACACAGCGCGGTGATAACCACCGGGGTCAACCCAGCGCGGTGATAACCACCGCGATCACCATGAACAGCGCGACCAGCGCCCCGCCGGCCCGCACCAGTTCCCCCGCCTTTTCCCGCGTCACCAGGGGGCCGGGCGGCGGACGCAACACGGGCGCGCCGGCCGGCGCGTCGCCATAGGGGTCGTGCAGCCCGAGGAACTCCGATCGCGGGGTCTGCGCCTGCGGCAGGAGTTGGGCCTGCGGCAACGCCGGGGTCGGCGGCAAGCCCCGCATCGGCGACACTGCCCGAGTCTGCGACATGGCACCCCATCGAATGAAAGTTCTTTGTTCTAGCGATCACGCGATTAATGGAAAACCAACCCAGGGTTGTGTGTCGTGGCCGCGAAACACATTCTTCATCAAGTCGGGTGCGGGTAGGTTTCGGCGCGCACTTCCTCCAGGAAGGGCGCGCGCAGCCCGGTGGGGCAGACGCATTCCGTCTCAACGTGGTCCGCGTGCAAGGTGTGGCGCAGGAAGCCGCCGAGGCGGTCTCCCAGCAAACCCGCCTGGATCTCCGGCTCGCAGATGAAGGATGCGGGGGGCGCCCAGGCGAACACCACCTCCCCCCGCCGTTCCATCCGGTGCAGATGCAGATGGCCGGATGCCACCAGTCGCAGCGCCTTGTGGTCCAGCAGCGGCGCCAGGGCGGGGCGGGCCTCCGGCGGCACGGACCAGGAATCGAAGGGGTCCGCCGGCCCGTTCACGAAGACCGGCTTATGCAGGAAGACGGCGATGCGGCGGCGGCCGAGGCCTGCCAGCGCCTGCACCAGCCAGGCGGCCTGGGCGGCTTCCTCCGCCAGGCCGGTGCCCATGATCTCGGTGTTCAGCCCGATCAGCCGCCAGGCCTCCCCGCCCGGCCCATCCAGGTCCCGCACGAAGCGATCGGCGCCGAATTCCGCCTGCCAGCGCGCCAGCCGGGCCGCATTCACCGGCTGTCCCGGCATGCTGCGCAAATTGCTGCCGACATCATGGTTGCCCGGAATCGCCAGCAGCGGCGCGCTGCCTGCCATGCGGCGAAAGGCGGCGGCGGCGAAGGACAGGTCCGCATCGCGGTCCGCGCCATCCAGCGAAACGTCGCCGCTGGCCACCAGCGCCTGGGGCGGTGCGGCGTGCAGCACGGACTCGATCCGCGCCATATTGGCCTGGAATACGGTGGTGCGTGGCCCGAGATGGGCGTCCGAAACCTGGGCGACGATCAGCGGCATCAGGGGCCCTTTGCGGGTGGTGCGGTGGAGGCGCGGATGACCAGTTCCGGCACCAGACGGATGCTTTGGCGCGCCAGGCCCGGCTCGGCCATTTCCGCCAGCAGGATGCAGGCGGCCTGGCGGCCCATCGCATCGTGCTGGATGCGGATGGTGGTCAGCGCCGGATGGATGCGATCGACGAAGGGCATGTCGTTGAAGCCGGTGACGGAGATATCGTCCGCCACGCGGCGCCCCGCCGCCTCCATCGCGTCATAGACGCCGAGGCAGAGCATGTCGTTCGCCACCGCCACCGCCGTGCAGGCCGGCCCGGTGGGAACCAGCCCCTCCAGCAGCGCCGTCATCGCCACGCGGCCGGCGTCCCGGGTGTAGGCCGCGGCATCCACCACCGCGACCGGCGCCAGGCCGTGATGGCGCATCCGCTCCAGGAAGCCGGCGCGGCGGTCCCGCGCGGTGGAGACCCCCTGCGGCCCGGCCAGATGCGCGATGCGCCGGTGGCCGAGCGCCACCAGGTGGTCCACCGCCAGGCCGATGCCGTGCGTGTCGTCATTGGTGACGGCGGAGACGGCGGCGCAGCCCGCGCCTTCCGGCATGCGGCGGTTGATCAGCACCGCCGGGATGCCGAAGCGGGCACAGAGCGACAGCGCATCGGTGCCGGCGGCGGCGGAGGCCAGGATCAGTCCATCCACCAGATGCGTCGCCATGCGCTCGATCAGCAGCGATTCGCGCGCCGCGTCATTATCCGTATTCGCCACCAGCGTGACGTAGCCCTGTGCCGCCAGCACGGTTTCCACCGCATGCAGGATGGGCGGGAAGATCGGGTTGATCAGGTCCGGCACCAGGATGCCGATGGTGCGGGATTTGCGGGTGCGCAGCCCGGCCGCCACGGCGGAAGGCCGCCAGCCCAGCCGGTCCGCCACCTCCGTCACGCGCTGGGCCACCGCCGCGGTCACCATGCCGCGGGTTGCCGGGTTCAGGGCGCGGGAGACGGTGGAGGCATGGACGCCGGCCTCGCGGGCGACATCGGCGATGGTGGCGCGGGTGGGGGTAGCGCGGGCGGGAGCCGGCGACGGGGCGGGAGGCTGCATCCGGGCCGCTATAGCGCAACCCCCGGCCGCGTGGGCGGTGCAATCGATTGCAGATTTTTCTTGACCCGCCCCCCGCCGCGGCTTAACCGATGCGGCGACGGAGGATTCGACCAACGATGAACGACGCCCCACCGGATGCGGGACCGGCCAACGCTGCCCGCCGCCTGATGCACGCCCCCGCGCTCCGCTTCGCCGCCTTTGGCGGGCCGGAGGTGCTGGAATGCCAGGATGTGCCGGTGGGACACCCCGGCACGGCCGAGGCGCTGGTGCGGGTGCATGCGGCCTCGGTGAACCCCTCGGATGTGAAGAACGTCGCGGGCCGGATGCGCCAGACCGTGCCGCCGCGCACGCCCGGCCGCGATTTCGCCGGCGTGGTGGTGGATGGCCCTGCCGAGTGGCGCGGCGCAGAGGTGTGGGGCACCGGCGGCGATATCGGCTTCACGCGGGATGGCAGCCATGCGCGCTTCCTGCACCTGCCGGTGGCGGCGCTGGCCCGCAAGCCCGCCAATCTCAGCTTCGCCGCGGCCGGGTCGGTCGGCGTGAACTACGTCACCGCCTGGATCGGGCTGGACTACGCGCAGCTCAAGGCCGGGGAGACGCTGCTGGTGCTGGGCGCCACCGGCGGCGTCGGCGGCGCGGCATGCGGCATCGGCACGGCGCGCGGCTGCACCGTGATCGCGGCGGTGCGCGGGGAAGCCCCGGCCGACAGTCCGGCCCGGCACGCCACCGCCAGCTTCATCGATGTGAACCGGGATGATGTGGCCGCCCAGATCGCCGCCGCCACCGGCGGGCGTGGCGTGGATGTGGTGTATGATTGCGTCGGCAAGCCGGCGCTGACCGAAGCCGCCCTTGGCGCGCTGGCCTTCGGCGGGCGCATGATCGTCATCGCCGGCACGCCGGGCGAGCTGGTGAAGTTCGAGCTGATCCCGTTCTATCGCCGCGAATGCCGGCTGCTGGGCGTGGACAGCCTGAAGCGCAGCGCCGCCGCCTGCGCACCGATGATGGAAGACCTGCGCGCCGGTTTCGAATCCGGCGCCTATCCGGCACCCGCCATCGCCGAGACCTACGACCTGACCCGTGGCGCCGAGGCCTATGCCGCCGTCGCCCGCGGCACGCGCGGCCGCGTCGTGCTGACCATGGGTGATTGAGAAGGGAACCCCGCCATGCCCGAAGGCCACATCACCTATACCAGCGAAAACCTGACCGAGGCGGTGCTGGCGCGCATCTCGCCGGAGGCCAGCCCGCGCATCCGCCAGGTCATGACCGCGCTGGTGACGCATGTGCATGACTTCGTGCGCGAGGTCGAGCTGACGCCGGAGGAATGGGAACAGGGCGTCGGCTTCATCACCGAGCTGGGCCGCTGGTGCGACGACAAGCGGCAGGAGGTGATCCTGCTGTCCGATATTCTCGGCGTCTCGATGCTGGTGGACGCGATCGCGCATCGCACCCATGCCAGCGTCAGCGAGACCACCGTGCTCGGCCCCTTCCACCGCGAGAATCCGCCGGTGCTGAAGAATGGCGACAACATGTCGCCCGGCGTGGCGGGCGAACCGCTCGAGGTCGAGGTCCGCATCCTGGACGAGGCCGGCCAGCCGCTGGAAGGCGCGCAGGTGGATGTGTGGCACACCTCGCCGGATGGCTTCTACGACAGCCAGTTGGGCGACGCGCACAACATGCGCGGCCGCTTCGTCACCGGCGCGGATGGGCTGCTGGCCTTCCCCACGGTGATGCCGGCCAGCTACCCGGTGCCGCATGACGGGCCGGTAGGGCGCGTGCTGGACTCCATGGGCCGCAGCCCGATGCGGCCGACCCATGTGCATTTCTGGATCAAGAAGCCCGGCTACCGGGACCTGATCACGCATATCTTCAAGGATGGCGATCCGTATCTGCATGACGATGCGGTGTTCGGCGTCAAAGCCAGCCTGGTAACGGACTGGGATGCGCCCAAGGCGGCAGGCAAGCCGGCCAAACTCAGCTACGAGTTCCGCATCCCCAAAGAGGACGCCGCATAAATGTTGTTCCTGATCCACTGCACCCAGGTCGCCGATGGCGCCGCGATCCGCGAGGCGCATTACGACGCGCACCGCGCCTACCTGAAGGCGAGCCCGGTCGACATCAAGCTCGCCGGCCCGATGGTGGCTGATGACGGGGAGGCGCGGATCGGCTCCGTCTTCATCGTCGATGTGCCGGACCGCGCGGCGGCGGAAGCCTTCGCCGCCGGCGACCCCTTCGCGCAGAACGGGCTGTTCGAGCAGGTCATCGTCACCCGCTTCCTCGACATCACCCGCGGCAAGCCCGCCTTCGGCCCGGCCAAGGATTGATTTGATGCGCCGCAAATACATCCTGAGCTGCGCCGTCACCGGCAACATCACCACGCCGGAGCAGACGCCGCATCTGCCGATCACGCCGGAGCAGATCGCCAATGCCGCGATCGAGGCCGCGAAGGCCGGCGCCGCCGTCGCCCACATCCATGTGCGGGACCCGGTGACGGGCAAGCCCTCCATGTCCATCGACCTGTACCGGGAGGTGATGGACCGCATCCGCGCCTCCGGCACCGATGTGGTGATCAACCTGACCACCGGCCCGGGTGGCCGCTTCGTGCCCTCGCTGGACAATCCGCGCGAGGCCGCGCCGGGCTCCACGCTGATCTCGCCGGAACAGCGCGTGGCGCATATCGTCGAGCTGAAGCCGGAGATCGCGACGCTCGACCTGAACACCATGTGGTCCGGCAGCGCCGTGGTGATCAACGCGCCGTGGTCGGTGACCAAGATGGCGGAGCTGATCTATTCCGTCGGCACCATCCCGGAACTCGAGGTTTTCGATTCTGGCGATATCGGCCTGGCGAAGAAGCTGATGGCCGATGGCGTGCTGAAGGGCCCCTGCCTGTTCCAGGTCTGCATGGGCATCCGCTACGGCTTCGACTGGGACCCGGCGACGCTGAACTACGCCAAATCCATCCTGCCCCCCGGCAGCCCCTGGGCGGCGTTTGCCATCGGCCGCATGGAATTCCCGATGCTGGCGCAGGCCTGGCTGCTGGGCGGGCATGTGCGCGTCGGGCTTGAGGACAACATCTACCTCAACAAGGGCGAGCTGGCGGTCAGCAACACCGTCCTCGTCGAACGCGCCGTGCGCATCCTGCGCGAGCTGGGCGCGGAGCCGATGAATGCGGCCGAGGCCCGCGCCGAACTCGCGCAGGTTGGCGGGTGGAGCCGATGAGCATGTCCGACGACCGGGGTGCCGCAGGCCACACGGCGCGGCCGCGCACGGATCACGGCGTGCTGGTCGTCACCGGCGCCGGCCGCGGCATCGGCGCGGCCATCGCCAAGGCCGCCGCCGCCGATGGCTGGAACGTGGTGGTGAACTACGCACGTGACGCAGCCTCCGCCGAGGCCACCGTCGCCGCCATCACGCAGGCTGGCGGCCGCGCCCAGGCGGTGCAGGCGGATGTGCAGTCCGAGGCTGGCATCGCCGCGCTGTTCGCTGCAGCCGACGCCATCGGCCCCGTGAAGGGCCTGGTGAACAATGCCGGCGGCAGCGCGGAGGCGAAGATCGCCGACATCACCACCGCCGATTACGACCGCATGATGGATGGCAACCTGCGCACCACCGTCTTCTGCGCCTCCGCCGCCGTGCAGCGCATGGCGACGGATCGCGGTGGTTCGGGCGGCGTCATCGTCAATATCGGCTCGCGCGCCTCCGTGCTCGGCGGCCAGCCGGGGCGGGTGATGTATGCCGCCGCCAAGGGCGCGGTGGATGGATTCACCGCAGGCCTCGCCAATGAAGTCGGCAAGCTCGGCATCCGCGTCTGCTGCGTGCGGCCGGGCGTGATCCGCACCGAAAGCCATGAGGCGCGCGCCGGGGCCGACAGGCTGAAGGCGATGACCGCGGCGATTGCGCTCGGCCGGCCCGGGGAGCCGGAGGAGGTGGCGAGCCTCGTCGCCTTCCTGCTCTCGCCCGGCGCCGCCTACATGACCGGAACGCTGGTGGATATCGGCGGCGGTCGCTGAAAACCCAAGGCCGGCAAACCGGCCACCCCAAAACGTCCAAGGGAGACCCGACTACATGAAAATCCAGACCACCCGCCGTGCGCTGCTCGGCGCGGCCCTCGCCACCCCCGCGCTGCTCGCCGGCACCGCCCGCGCGCAGTCCAACTGGCCGAGCCAGCCCATCACGCTGGTCATCCCCTTCGCCCCCGGCGGCCCGACCGATGCGGTGGGCCGCATGCTGGCGGAGGCGATGTCGCGGGACCTCGGCGTGAATGTCGTGGCGCAGAATGTCGGCGGCGCCGGCGGCACCATCGGCGTCAATCGCGTGGCCCAGGCACGGCCGGACGGCTACACCATCCTGCTGCACAACATCGGCATGTCCACCGCGCCGACGCTGTATCGCCGCCTGCCCTACAATCCGCTGACGGCCTTCGAGACGCTGGGCCTGGTCACCGCCACGCCGATGGTCTGGCTGACCCGCCCGGATTTCCCCGCCGCCAATTTCGGCGAGATGCTGCGCCTGATCCGGGAGGGCGGGGAGCGGATCAATCTCGGCAATGCCGGCCTGGGTTCCGCCAGCCAGCTTTGCGGCACGCTGCTGCAGGCCAGCCTCGGCACACGCTTCACGGCGGTGTCCTTCGCCGGTTCGGGGCCGATCTACCCGGAGCTGATGGCCAGCCGGCTCGACATCTATTGCGACCAGACGACCAGCGCGATTCCCTTCATCCAGTCGAACCAGATCAAGGCGATGGCGGTGACGACGCCGGAGCCGCTGCCGGCGCTGCCGGGCGTCTCCACCGCCATCCAGGGCGGGCTGCCGGGCTTCGAGGTGGCGATCTGGCACGGGCTGTACGCGCCGGCTGGCACGCCGAAGCCGGTGCAGGACCGGCTGAACGCCGCGCTGCGTTTCGCACTCGCCGATGCCCGCGTGGTGGAACGCATGACCGGCCTCGGCAGCCCGCCGGAGCCGGTGGAGCGCCAGAATGGCGAGGTGCATCGCGCGCATCTGGCCGCCGAAATCGAGCGCTGGCGCCCGATCCTGCAGGCCGCCGGCCAGTTCGCGGATTGAGCGCACCATGGACAGCATCACACGGAGAGGCGCGATGACGCTTGCAGGGGCCGTTGCCGCAGGGTCTGCCAGCGCGCAGACCCTGTCGCCGCTGAATGTGGTGGCCTTCGCCGGGGCCTCCAACCTCGTCCTCTGGGCCGGGCAACAGCAGGGAATCTTCGCGCGCCATGGGCTGGAGGTGGCGCTGGACCTCACGCCGAATTCGCGCGCCATGGCGTCCGACCTGTATGCGGCGAAATACGACCTGGCGCTGACCTCGGTCGACAACATCGTGGCCTACAATGAAGGCCAGGGCGAAGCGCAACTGCCGGGGCCATCCGACTTCACCGCCTTCTTCGGCGTCGATGACGGCATGCTCTCCGTCATGGCGGCGGCCGATGTGCCGGATCTCGCGGCGCTGCGCGGCAAGACGGTTTCCGTTGATGCCATGACCACCGGCTTCGCCTTCGTGCTGCGCGAAGTGCTGGGCCAAGCCGGCATCGCGGATCAGGTGGAATGGGTCGCCGTCGGCGGCGGCGCCCAGCGCCTGGCGGCGCTGCTGGAGGGCAAGCAGGCGGCGACGCTGCTGAACACGCCGCTGGATCTGGCGGCGGAGGCACGCGGCTTCCGGCGCCTGGCGCGCGGGCGGGATGCGGTGGGTGCCTATCAGGGCATCGTCGCCGCCGCGCGGCGCGGCACGCTGACGACCAAGCGGGACCAGTTGATCGGCTTCACCCGCGGCTTCCGCGAAAGCCTGCTGTGGCTGGATGCCAACCGGGCCGAGGCAGCCGCCATCCTGACCGCGCGCGCCAACATGCCGCCGCCGGTCGCGGCGCGGGCTGCCGCGGCGCTGCTCGACCCTGACCGCGGCATCTATCGCGACCTGCGGATCGACGAGGCCGGGCTGCGGACGGTGCTGCGGCTGCGCAGCAAATTCGCGCAGCCGGCGAAGGAGCTGACCGACCCGGCGCGCTACGTGGATCCGTCGATCCGCGCCGCGGCCTTCGGGTAGATCAGCGCCCGGTCGTGAAACTGTAGCTGAGGGAGGCGGTCAGGCGCAGGCGGGGGGAATCGCGGTTCAACCCGGCGCCGGCCGCCACACCGAGGCTGAGCTGATCCGTCAGGCCGCGGATGAAGCCCGCCTCGATCACGCTGAGATTGCGCTCGCCCCGATCCTGGCTCCGCTGCGAATAGGCGGCAACCAGCTCCATCGCCGGGGCCACCACATGGCTGATCGCCGCACCGGCCAGCCAGCCATTGCGGCGTTCTTCCGGTTGCGGGTCGATCGTGGCGCGCCAGCCGCCCTGCAGGTGCAGGCCCCAGGCGCCGGGACCGCGGCCGGTGACCCAGCTTGTCGCCGCGCCAAGCTCCGTCGCCGTGCCGCCATGGCCGGGGCCGAAGGGCAGCGCCACGCCGGCGATCAGCGCGAGCGTCGGGCGAAACCCGTCCTGCTCCATGACGCGGAAGGTCACGCCGGGGGCGAGGCTGCCCTGGTTCACGCCGGAGCCGTTGCCGAAGCCGTAATCGGCGCCAAGCTCCAGCTCCAGCCAATCGGTCACGCCGTATTTGAGGACCGGTGCGGGCCGGAAATCCTCGCCTCCGCCGCGCGCCCGCTCATAGCCGAAATTGCCCTGGATCTGGAACGCGCCGGCCTCATTGGTATAGGCATCGCTGACCGCGAAGGGCGTGCTGGCGCTGGGACGGGTGTCATCCTCCGCGGCGGCCGCAACCGGCAGCAGGGCGCCCAGCAGGAATGGCAGCAGCAGCAGCGGCCTCGGGGGCATGGCGCGGTCCTTGTTTGCAGGCGGGTTCCCGGCGACCGGGGTTGACCGCGCAGCAACGCGGCGCTGGCCGGGGCGTTCCCAGATTGGGATCGTCTAAGGCGGAACCGCCGAAATACGTGAATCACACGAAAACAATAGGCTAGAGTCTGTCAGGCGCTTCTATCTGCGCCTGACTCTAGCGCTCGCAGCGCAGCAGCAGCGTGGAGAGGTTGGCGATGTCGCCCACATCCGCCGCGCTGCGGTCCGCGCCACGGCTCTGCGCGGTGCCGAAGGCCACGCCCGCACGGCGCAGGAAGGCCTGCGCGGCCTCCCCCTTCACCGCGAAATTCACATTGTCCACATTCTGCACGCGGCGGCTGTCCAGCTTCGCCACCACCACGCCGACCACATGCCCCTGCATGTCCAGCAGCGGGCCGCCGGAATTGCCGGGCTGCACCTCGGCGCTGATCTGGAAATTGTTCTGGTCGTTGCGGATGCCGCCCAGCGCGTTGATCTCGCCGCGCGTCAGCTTCGGGTCGGTCGAAAGCAGGCCGCTCAGCGGGAAGCCGTAGGCGACCACACTCTCCCCGCGCCGCACCACCGGGCTGGCGCGGAAGGCCAGTGCCGGGCCGGGGTTACCGGGGATGGTAAGGATCGACAGGTCCAGCGCCCGGTCCACCTGCGCCGGCGGCACCGCGGCCAGCCAGCGGCCATCCGGCGTGCGGGCCAGGATGCGGTCGCAGCCATCGACCACATGCTGGTTGGTCAGCACCCGGTCCGGCGCCACCACGAAGCCGGTGCCGGTGGAAACCCGGCGCGCCTGCGTGTTCGGCCGCGCCTGGGCCACACCGCCGATGGAGCCCGGGATGGCGCCCGGCGTTGCCGCGCGCGGCGGCGCCCCGCCGGGGCTGGATGCGGGGGCGGGGGCGGTGGCGGTGTACAGTTCGATCTGCGGCAGGGTGCAGATGTCCTGGTCGCGGGACACGGCTTCCCGCCCATCGGCCAGCACCAGGCGCACATCGAAGCGGCAGCCCGCGCTGGCGCTCGGGCGCATCGGGAAGCCGGCATTGTTCGGCAGCGGGCCACGATTCAACAGGTTGCTGCCCCAATCCGTCCGCCCGCTGCGCACCGCGTGCAGCGCCGTGGCCGGCTGGCCGGTGCGGTTGATGATGCGAACCGGGCCTTCCTGCGCCTGGCCCTGGGCGGGTGGCGCGCCGGGCGCCTGGGCGGGCGCGGGGGACGGGGCGAGGACCGGCAGCAGCCAGGCCAGGGCAAGGGCAACACGCAGGGTCTGGGGCATGACCCAGGCATGTCGCCGCAGGGCACGGCGCCGTCAACCGCAAACCTGCGCTGGATCAATGCGCGCCGCCTCTCCGCCCAGCATCCTTGCGCCAATGGCACGGCATCCTGACGCGGCTCTTGACCTTCCTATGCTGGGAAGCCCCATCTCCACTCCATGGAACACCAGACCCTGATGCCCGAGGCCTCGCCCCAGACCTTTCCGCGCCTGTCCCTGCCGATCGAGGGGATGACCTGCGCGAGCTGTGCCGGGCGGGTGGAACGTGCGCTGCTCGCCGTGCCGGGCACGATGGAGGTTCATGTGAACCTGGCATCGGAACAGGCGCTGGTGCGCGGCAGCGCGCCGGCGGAGGCGCTGGCCGCCGCGGTGCGCCGCGCCGGTTATGCGGTGCCGGAAGTCTCCCGCAGCATCGGCGTGGAAGGGATGACCTGCGCGAGCTGCGCCGGCCGGGTCGAACGCGCGCTGGCCGCGGTGCCGGGGGTGGCGGCGGTCTCGGTCAACCTCGCCTCGGAACAGGCAACGCTGCGGCTGCTGCTGCCGGTGGAGGACAGCGTGCTGGCCGCCACGCTGGCCCGCGCCGGCTACCGCCTGGCCGCCCTGGCGGAGGATGGCGCGGCGGAGGAAGCGGCGGCGGCGGCGAAGCTCTCCGCGCAGCGGCGCGACCTGCTGCTGGCCGCGCTGCTGGCCGCGCCCTTCATGCTGGGCATGCTCGGCATGGGCATCGGCCGGGACTGGATGCCGAATGGCTGGGTCCAGCTCGCCTTGGCCGTGCCGATGCAGTTCTGGTTCGGCGCCCGCTTCTACCGTGCCGGCTGGGCCGCTGTGCGCGCCGGCACCGGCAATATGGATTTGCTGGTCGCCATCGGCACCTCCGCCGCCTTCGGCCTGTCCCTGGTGCTGCTGCTGCAGCATGGCGGCGGGCACGCCCATGTCCTTTATTTCGAGGCCGGCGTCGTCGTCATCCTGTTCGTGATGCTCGGCAAGCACCTGGAAGCCCGCGCCCGCCGCGGCACCGGCGCCGCGCTGCGTGCCCTGCTCGACCTGCGCCCCCGCACCGCCCGCCTGCGCGCCGAGGATGGCACGGAGCGGGAGGTGCCGGCGGCGTCCCTGGTGGTGGGCGATGTGGTGGTGCTGCGCCCCGGCGAGCGCGTGCCGGTGGATGGCACGGTGGAACACGGCGAGGCCGGCGTCGATGAAAGCGCGCTGACCGGCGAAAGCCGCCCGGTGGAAAAGGCGCCCGGTGCGAAGCTCGCCACCGGCACGGTGGTGCTGGATGGCAGCCTGGTGCTGCGCGCCACGGCGGTGGGGGGCGAGACCACGCTGGCCCGCGTCGCCGCGCTGGTTTCCGCCGCCCAGGCCAGCCGCGCCCCGGTGCAGAAGCTGGTGGACCGCGTGGCGGCGGTCTTCGTGCCCATCGTCATCGTCATCGCCGCCGGCACGCTGGGCTTCTGGCTGCTGGCCGGCGCGGGGGTGGAGGCTGCGCTGCTGCATGCCGTCTCCGTCCTGGTCATCGCCTGCCCCTGCGCGCTGGGTCTTGCCACCCCCGCCGCCATCATGGCCGGCACCGGGGCCGCCGCCCGCGCCGGCATCCTGGTGCGCGATGCGGAGGCGATCGAGCGGGGCCAGGCCATCACTCTGGTCGCCTTCGACAAGACCGGCACGCTGACCGAGGGCCGGCCCCGCCTGGCCGCGCTGCATGCGGCCGATGGTGTGGCGCAGGCCGAGATCCTCGCCATGGCCGCCGCGCTGCAGACCGGCTCGGAACACCCGCTCGCCCGCGCCGTGCTGACGGCCCATCAGCAGGCAGGGGGCAGCACGCCGCCGGCCGTGACCGGTTTCCGCGCCCTGCCCGGCCGTGGCGTGGAAGGCGTGGTGGAGGGCCAGCGCCTGCTGCTCGGCTCCCCCCGCATGCTGGCCGAATCGGGGCTGCAGACCGGGGCGCTGGCCGAGCGGGGCCGCGCCGAGGCGATCGCCGGGCGCAGCCTGGCCTGGCTGCTGGCGCCGCAATCCGGCCGCGTGCTCGGCCTGCTGGCCTTCGAGGATGCGCTGAAGCCGCAGGCGGCCGGCGCCGTGCAGGCGCTGCGCGACCTGAAGGTGGAGGTCGCCATGCTGTCCGGCGACAGCCCCGCCGCCGCCGAATCCGCCGCCCGCGCGCTCGGCATCACCCAGGTCGCGGCCGAGATGCTGCCGCAGAACAAGCTGGAGACCATCGCGCGCTGGCGTGAAGGCGGCGCCCGCATCGCCATGGTCGGCGATGGCGTGAACGACGCGCCGGCACTCGCCGCCGCCGATCTCGGCATCGCCATGGGCACCGGCACCGATGTCGCCATGGCGGCCGCCGGAATCACCCTGATGCGGGGCGACCCGGCGCTGGTGCCGGCCGCCCTGGACATCACTCGCAGAACCTACCGCAAGCTACAGGAGAATCTGGCATGGGCCTTCGCATTCAACCTGCTCGGCATACCCCTGGCGGCGGCCGGGATGCTGTCGCCGGCCTTCGCGGGGGCGGCGATGGCGCTGTCCTCGGTCTCGGTGCTGACCAACGCGCTGCTGCTGTCCCGCTGGCACCCCCGGGGGCATCCCCGCCCGGTGGCGAGCGCATGAGCAGGACCATGAACGGAGGCATGAATATCGGCGAGGCCTCGGCCGGCTCCGGCGTCTCCGCCAAGATGATCCGCCATTATGAGGCGATCGGGCTGATCGAGGCGACGCGCCGGCCGAACGGCTATCGCAGCTACGGCCCGCAGGATGTGGCGGTGCTGCGCTTCATCCGCCATGCGCGCGACCTCGCCTTCCCGCTGGAGGATATCCGCCGGCTGCTGGCGCTGTGGCGCGACCGCTCGCGCGCCAGTTCGGATGTGAAGCAGATGGCCCTCGCCCATGTGGCGGCGCTGGAGAGCAAGGCGGCCTCGCTTCAGGCGGTGGCTGAGAGCCTTCGCCACCTGGCGCAGCATTGCCAGGGCGATGACCGGCCGGATTGCCCGATCCTGGCCGAGCTTGAAGGCCGGCCGGAGCTGGAGGGAAAGCGCGCATGACACAGGAATTGAAGGTCGCCGGCATGACCTGCGGCCATTGCGTGCGCGCGGTGACGCTCGCCATCCAGGCGCGCGACCCGCAGGCGAAGGTGCAGGTGGACCTGCCCGCCGGGCTGGTCCGCGCCGACACCACGCTGGACCGCGCCGTGCTGACGGCGCTGGTGACGGCGGAGGGCTACGCCGTCACCGGTTAGACTGTGATCGTTTGAGGCGGAATCGCCGAAAGACGTAAATCACACGATAAACAATAGGCTAGAGTCTGTCAGGCGCTTCTATCTGCGCCTGACAGACTCCAGGCCACGCCAGGGCAACGCCCTGCCCCGTCCCGCGTTCGGCCCGCGCAACTGGCAAGCGGGGCAGGCGAGGATGGGGTTGGCCGATATCCTGAAATGGCTGGCGACGGGCTGCACGATCTGCGGCGCCGGGATGACCGCGGCCGATCTCGGCCGGCGCGCCACCGGCTGGGGCTTTGCGGTGCTGGCCACCGGCTCCGCCTTCTGGCTGGCCTCGGCGCAGATGGAACAGGAAAGCCAGCTTGGCCTGACCAACATCGTGCTGCTGGGGCTGAACGGCGCCGGGGTCTATCGCTGGCTGGTCCGCAAGGCGCCATCCGCCGGGTAGCTTCAGCCGGAAGC
>NZ_JAUYTS010000022.1 GCF_030695085.1 Falsiroseomonas sp.
CCGCGCTGGATCGTGCTGGGCAACGCGACTGATACGCTCGACCCTACCACAGCAGACGCCATGCTGCGCCTCGTGGCGGAGCGGCTGCCAGAGGCCAGCATCGTTCTGATCGGAAAGCATCCCGGCTCGCGGGAGTTCTTCCACCGCCAGCTCACCCTGGAGCGTGCGCCCGACGGCGTAGTCGTGCTTCATGAGCTTCATGCCCGACGCCAGGCCGCTAAAATGCCACGGCCGAGGCCGCTCAGCGTCATCGATCGAATGCGGAAAGGATATGGAGGCTGGTCCTGAGCCGCGGGCCACCGCTTTGCTCACAAGGCGCGTCGTTCAACGATGCTGCAAATGAGATGCAGGAGGACTTGGAGGGATATTGCGCCGCTGCCCTCACCATGCGCGGCGCACGTCACCTCGCGCGGGAAGGTCGCGTCGGAGTCCTCCTGGTCTTGGCGGCGGTCCGACGACGCCTACGCCGCCGTTCCTGCGCTCTGCTCGCCAGATGCGCCGCCTCCCTGATGCTGCCTTGGCTTCCAATCTCCGCTCGCGACCTGTTCGCCGATCGTGGCCACGTCAGCGTTCGCTTTCGCGAAGCCCCGGCCTCCCCCAAGTCCTCCCCCCGCATCACTCGGCCAAGCGGGCGGCTTCGTAGCCCGAGACAACGTCCAGCAATTCGCGCGTGATCGTCTCCTGCCGCCGGACGCGGTAGATCTGGCGCAGATCGTCCTGTCGCTCCTCAATGTTGCGCTCGGCGGCCTGCATCGCGGCTAGCCTGGATGCGTGCTCACTCGCCAACGCCTCCGCCATCGCGCGGTAAATCACCACGAATAGCCGTTGCTGCACGAGCCATGACATCAGCCGCTCAGGTTCCATCCTGAAGCACGGCAGTGACCGCCCCGGCCAGCGGGTTTCCGACAGGTGGCGCAGATACCTCTCGGGCAGCGGCAGCAGCCGTTGCACCTGCGGCCGTGCGGCGACGCGGCCTTCCCGGCGGTTGTGCACAACTGAGACGGACCCGACCCCGTGCAGCCGCGTCCATCGATCGATCTCCAGGATGACCGACTGGACCAGGCGCGAAATCCCATCCACCGCACCCGGCAGGCTGTGAACGGATTCGGCGCGGTGCCCCTCCGCCTCCAGCCGTGCCGTGACACGCGCTCCGATCACGCCCAGCACCGTATCCGTTCCGTCCAGTCGGGCCTTGGCGAAGCGGGCGATGGTGTCGTTGTAGCGGCCGCAAAGCCCGCGATCCGAGCCGATCACGATCAGCCCCTTGCGCCTGGTTCGGCTGTCCGTGCCCGGCAGGTGGTGGCCCGCTTCCCGGCGTTGCCGCAGCAGCGCCATCAGACCCAGATCCACGGTGCGCGCGTAATCCGCCATCGCTTCCTCGGCGCGCTCGTACTGCCTGATGCTAACGGATGAGAGCGCCTTCATCGTGCGCACTATGGATTGGATGTCGCCCGTGGTCTCGAGTGCGTTGGACAGGCTCTCAAGCGTTTGCATCGCCTGCCCCTGCCTCCGCGCCGGACAGCGCGTTCCGCATCGTCTCGATCAGCGTCGCGCGGTCCTCGTCGCCGAGCTTCGCGCCCTGGGTGATCCGGTCGCAGAGGTCGGGCAGGCTCGCGCGCACAGCGGTGCAGACGGTTCGCTCGGCCTCGCTCACCGCCCCGGGCTCGAGATCGTCGAACAGGCCCTCCGTCGCCGCGAGCAGGGCCGCGATCTGCTCGGGCACATCAACATGGTCGTGCTCGCGCTGCTTAAGCACCTCGCGCACCCGCAGTCCGCGGGTCAGCCTTTGGCGCGTTTCGGCGTCGAGCTGCGTGCCGAAGCGGGCGAAGGTCTCCAGTTCCTCAAACTGCGCGTACATCAGCCGAAGATTGCCGGCGACGGCGCGGAACGCAGGCAATTGCACCTTGCCGCCCACGCGGCTGACCGAGGTGCCGATGTCGATGGCCGGCAGGTGCCCCTTTTCGAACAGCCCCGGCGAGAGATAGATCTGCCCATCGGTGATCGAGATGAGGTTCGTCGGGATGTAAGCGGAGATGTTCTGCGCCTGCGTCTCCACCACCGGCAGCGCGGTGAGCGATCCGCCACCGTATTGCTCGCGCAGCTGCGTCGCGCGCTCAAGCAGGCGGGAATGGATGTAGAAGATGTCACCGGGATAGGCCTCGCGCCCGGGCGGCCGGCGCAGCAGCAGCGACAGCTCGCGGTAGGCCCGCGCATGGCGCGTGAGGTCGTCGTAGACGATCAGCACGTCGCGTCCGGCGGCCATGAAGTGCTCCGCCATGGAGGTTGCGGCGTAGGGGGCCACGAATTGCAGACCCGGCGCATCCTCGCCGCTGGCCACCACGACGATCGTGCGCTCCATCGCGCCACCTTCGCGCAGGCTCTGGATGACGCGCGCGACCGCCGAGGCGCGCTGGCCGATGGCGCAGTAGATCGACAGAACGCCGCTGTCGCGTTGGTTCAGGATCGAATCCACGGCGATGGCGGTTTTGCCGGTCTGCCGGTCACCGAGGATGAGCTCGCGCTGCCCGCGCCCAATCGGGATTCCGGCATCGACGGCCTTGATCCCGGTCTGCAGCGGCACCTGCACCGGCGCGCGGTGCATGATAGGTGGCGATGGCTGTTCGACGGGCAGGAACCGCTCGGCGTCGATCGGGCTGCCGCCATCGAGCGGGCGGCCCAGCGCATCCACCACCCGGCCGATCAGCCCCGCGCCCACCGGTACATCCACGACGCGGCCGGTGCGCCGCACGGGGTCGCCAGGCCGCAGGCGCCTGGTCTCGCCCAGGACGATGACGCCGGCGCGATGTTCGCCGAGGTTCGAGGCGATCCCCATCACGCCGCCGGAGAAGGTCAGCAGTTCATCGGCGCGCAGGTCTGTGAAGCCCACAACCTCCGCGATGCCGTTGCCGACGGACAGGACACGCGCGACCTCGGCCATCTCGATCCCCGGCCGGACCCGCGCCAGCGCATCCTCCAGCGGGGCGAAGAGTTCGTCGTGCAGGTCAGCGAGCTTCATCAGCCGGTGGCCGGCGCGCCGCCGGGGCGATGGCGGCCGCTGCCCTCGATCACCTCGTCGAGCGTCGTCTCCAGGCGATGCAGGAACCGGGCGGCGGACCATTCGACCGTCTGCTCCCCGATGGTCAGGCGCATGCCAAGGAGCAAATCGGCGTCCTCGTGATACCCGACGTCGATGTCACGCCCGACGCATTCATGGATGGCGCGCGTGACCTGGCTGCGTGCGCCGGGCTTGAGCGCGATGCCGCTCTCCACCCGGGCCTGCCCCCCTGCGCGCGCCGCTGCGCGCGTGAGCTTGTCGCGCTCGGCGGTGTCGAGGGCCGAGAGCCGGTCCGCGAAGGTGCCGGCCACCTGGCCGGCAAGGTCGCTGCCCACATAGTCCCGCAGCACGCGGCCCACGATGTCGATCACCTGGTGGCCGGCGCGCTGCCGCAACCGTGCCGCGAATGCCTCCCGCTCATCGTCCAGATGCGCGTGCCAAGTCGTTCGCTTCGCTTCCATGTCTTCCTGGATGTCCTTCTCAAGCCGGGCGCGGAGCGCGGTCGCCTCCCGGCGCGCCTCGTCCAGCGCCTCCTCCCGGTTGGCTTCCAGCGCGCGTTGGCGCTCCTGCAGGCGGGCCGCCTCGGCCTCGATCTCCGCGCGCGCGGCTTTGGCTTCGGCCAGGCGGGATTCGATGCGCTCCTCCCTGCGCGCCATGGCCTGGATGATGGGGCGGTAGAGGAAGCGCTGCAGTAGCCAGACCAGGATGAGGAAGTTGAAAATCTGGGCGGTAACCGTCAGCCAGTCGATCTGCATGGGTTCAGCCCCCGCCACCTCTGGCAGCACTCGTGGCGACGATGTCCGTGAACGGGTTGGCGAAGATCAGGATCATCGACACCACGAAGCAGTAGATCGCCGTCGATTCGATCATCGCAAGGCTGACGAACAGCGTCCGCGTGATCGTGTTCGCGGCCTCGGGCTGCTGCGCGATCGCTTGCAGGGCCTGCGCCGCGGCACGTCCCTCGGCCAGGGCCGGGCCGATGGAGCCGATGGCGATGGTCAGCCCTGCGGTGAAAATCGAGACCACGGCAACCCAGGTTGCTGCATCCATGCTCAGTCTCCTGTGGGGTTCGGGGGCGCGTCTGGATTGTCGGACCCGTGCCGCGTGCGGCTGGCGGAACCGATGTAGACCATCGCGAGAATGGCGAAGATGTAGGCCTGGATCAGGCCGGTGAGCAGGCCGAGCAACTGCATGACCATCGGGAAGAAGAAGGGCGCCACGCTGATCAGGATGCCGACGATCACGGTCCCGCTCATGACATTCCCGTAGAGCCGCACAGCGAGGGCGATGGTACGCGAAATCTCGCCCACGATGTTGAAGGGCAGCATCAGCGGCGTCGGCCGCAGGTAGGCGCGCAGATAGCCGCCGAGGCCGCGTTCCCCGATGGAAAACAGCGGCACAGCAATCAGCACGCAGATCGCCAGCGCGGCGGTGGTGGAGAGTGATCCGGTCGGTGCCTGATAGCCCGGAACCACCGACAACACGTTCGACGTGGCGATAAACAGGAACAGCGTGCCGATGAAGGGCAGGTAGCGGCCAGGCTTGTCCGCGCCGATCTCCGCAATCTGGTCGCGGATGCCCGAGACGACCACCTCCAGCATCACCTGCCAGCGCGAGACGGTCTCGCCCTCGCTCAGCCGCGCCGTGATCGCCCACGAGCCAAGAACGAGCAGCGCCATGACCAGCCAGGTGAAGACGATCGTGGCGTTGAGCCGCCAGCCCCGCCAATCGTAGAGGATCCAGCTGTCGGGGCTTATTTCCATTCTGCGCCTCCCGGCGTGCCGCGCCGCGCAAGGCGCGTGCCGGCAAGCCGCGCGATGATGAACCCAACCAGCGCGGCGACAAACCCCTCGGCCGGCACGGCAAGGGCGACGGCCGCCGCCATCGCGCCCACCAGAAGCGCCGCCCGTGCGATCCTGAGCCAGACAAAGCCCGCGAGGCCGCCACGGTCCTGCGGCAGACGCCGCACCGCCATCCACAGCAGGGCCAGGTACAGGGCGCCGATAGCCGCCCCCACGAGCACGGAGGCAAGGAGTGAGAAGGGCGAGGCACTCATGGTGTGCCGCCGAAAGACCGCCCTGACCGGTCAATCATCCCGCCCCTCCCGCTGGACCCAGAACCAGGCATTGAGCGCGCCCAGCGCCGCACCGGCGACCAGCAGCGTCAGCGTCCAGGAAACCCTGCCCGGCCAATGCCGGTCCATCCAGATGCCCAGCGCGATGCCTGCCACGACCGGCACGGCAACGGACCAGCCCACCAGCCCGAACATCCCAAGCCCACGCCAGGGGCTGGCCGTCGTGCGCTTGCGCGCCGTCTCCAACCGCCGGGACTTGCGGGCGATGGTCTCGGCCTCGGTCTCGCTTTCCCTGTCGCGCTCGCCGGTCATGATGGCACGGAGCCCAGGTCGCGGAAGCGGCGGATCATGCTCACCTCCAGGCGCGCCAGGGCCGCGCGGGCCTCGCGCTCATCCTCGTCGCGCCTGCGGAAATCAGCCTCGACCAGGGCGCGCAATTCCCCGAGGTCATCGCCCTCGACCGCGCCGCGAACGGCCACCCGCACCTCCTCTCCGCATTTGACCAGTGTGCCGGAATTGACCGCGACGAAGCGCTCGATGCCGTCCTCGGTCTCGTAGATCAGGATGCCCGGCACGAGCTCGGTGACGAAATCGATGTGGTTGGGCAGCATTCCAAAATGCCCTTCGGGCCCCTCCGCCACGATCCGCCGCGCGGGCCGATCGACATGGACGGCCATGGGCGTGATGACCCTAAGCTGCATCGGCGCCCACCTCCTTGCTGTCGAGGTCGGCGACCGATCCGATCATGTAGAAATCGCCCTCACCGCGATCAGCGAAGGCCCCCGAGAGGATCTGCTCACAGCTCTCCAGCGTCTCGTTGAGCGTGACGAAGCGCCCCGGATTGCCCGTCATCGCCTCGGTCGAGAAGAAAGGCTGGGTCAGGAAGCGCTCCAGCTGGCGGGCCTGGCGGACGGTGGCGCGGTCCCGCTCCGAAAGCTCGTCCAGGCCGAGCATCGCGATGATGTCCTTCAGGTCCTCGTATTCGGCCAGGGTGGTACGGACCCCGCGCGCGACGTCGTAGTGGCGCTGGCTCACTGTCGCGGGCGTGAGCATCCGCGAGTAGGAGCGCAGCGGGTCGATCGCGGGATAGAGACCCTCGGACGCCTTCTTGCGCGACAGCACGATCGAGGCCGAGAGATGGGCGAAGGTGTGGGTGGCCGCGGGGTCGGTGAAGTCGTCGGCCGGCACGTAGACGGCCTGGATCGAGGTCATGGTGCCGCGGTCGGTCGAGCAGATCCGCTCCTCCAGCTCGGCCAGTTCGGTGCCCAGCGTCGGCTGGTAGCCCACCCGGCTGGGGATGCGGCCGAGTAGGCCCGAAACCTCCGACCCTGCCTGCACGAAGCGAAAGATGTTGTCGATCAGCACCAGCACGTTGCGGCGCAGGTCGTCGCGGAAATACTCCGCCATCGTCAGCGCGGCGTGGGCCACGCGAAAGCGCACGCCAGGGCTTTCGTTCATCTGGCCGAACACCATGACGGTGTTGTCCCGGACGCCCGCCTCGCCCATTTCCCGATACAGTTCCTCGGCCTCGCGCGATCGTTCGCCGACTCCGCAGAACAGGCTGACGCCATCATATTCGGCGACCATGTTGTGGATCATCTCAGTGATCAGCACGGTCTTGCCCACGCCCGCGCCGCCGAACAGCCCTGCTTTGCCGCCGCTCTCCAGCGGGCTCAGGAGGTCAATGGCCTTGATCCCGGTCTCGAAGATCGTGCCCTCGACCCGTCGCGCGGACAGGGGCACGGGTGCGCGCAGGATAGGCCGCCGGCGCATGTTGCCGAGGGGCGGGCCGTCGTCGATCGTGTCACCGAAGACGTTGAACATCCGGCCGAGCAGGGCTTCCCCCACCGGCACGTCGATGGGACCGCCCGTGTCGCGCACGGCAAGGCCGATCCGCAGTTCGGGCGAGGGGTTCATCACAAGCCCGCGGGCGATGTCCCCCCCAGGCAGGCCGGCAACCTCAATCACGATTTCGGGGTCGGTCAGCGTCACCAGGCGGGTCGAAATCGCGGGCAGCCTTCCTTCGAAGCGGATATCGGCAACCCCGCCCCCCAGCCTCACGATATGGCCGATGCGCTTGTCGCGCTCCGTCATCGCCAGCTTTCCTTAGCTATACCACGCATGATGTATGCCTGAATATTCATACCAATGCATGGATCTTCCAACGAGCCTCTCATCTCTTCGAAAAATACAATACTGCTCCAGTATGGAATATTTTCTTATTGATGGGCCTTACTGTACTGTCGGGAAGAAATTCAGCGGCGATTTTATCAGGCATCCGCACGCCACGCGTCGTTTCGCGTGATAATCGCAGCAAGGCGGTCGAAGGAGGCCCCTGTGAACGGCACAGGCTCATCAAGCGTTTATTTCGGTGGACGACACCGCCCCGGCCGCCGAGTGCTTTTGCCGGCCAAGGCGCACAAGCAACAGATGGTTGGCGCCATCGTTCGCCAGTTGCAAGCGTAACGGACCGCCTGCGAACGACTCGCCATCCAAGCTGCCTTCGGCGATTCCACGCTCGACGCCCTCCGGGTTCTCGACACGGATCTCGTAGCGTGCCGACCCATGACGCAGCGTGACCTCAAATCCAGGCCAGTCCGCAGGGATGCATGGGTCGAACAGAAGCGTTCCCGACTGCAGGCGCAGCCCCAGGATACTCTCGATGCCGGCACGCTGCATCCAGCCGGAGGAACCAGTGTACCAGGTCCAGCCGCCGCGGCCGGCATGAGGTGGTGTGGCACTGATGTCAGCGGCCACGACATAAGGCTCCACCTTGTAGCGATGCACGTCCGAGCGTGTGCGGGCGTGGTTGATCGGGTTCATCATTGCGAACAACCTGCCGGCCTTGCTGCCCTTACCAAGCGCGGCAAATGCCATGATCAGCCAGAGCCCTGCATGGGTGTACTGCCCGCCATTCTCGCGAACGCCCGGCGGATAGGCCTTGATGTAGCCCGGATCCCGCGTTGTCTGATCGAAGGGCGGCGTGAAGAGCAGGGCGAGGCCCTCGGCAGGCCGGATCAATTCGCGCTCCGCCGAAGCCATCGCATGCTCCGCGCGCACCGGATCAGCGGCGCCGGACAGCACGGCCCAGGATTGGGCGATCGAGTCGATGCGGCATTCCGTGCCAGCCGCGCTGCCGAGTGGCGTTCCGTCATCATAGAAGGCGCGCCGGTACCAATCGCCATCCCACGCCTCGCGCTCGAGCGCCGCCTGCAGTGTTGATGCATGTGCCTGCCAGGCCGCGACCCGATCGGCGTCACCACGCGCCGCGGCGCGCCGGCCAAACGCCATGAAGGCGCTGTGCAGCATCCAGGCGAGCCACACGCTCTCGCCTTCGCCCTGCTCTCCCACCCGGTTCATGCCGTCGTTCCAGTCGCCCGTGCCCATCAGCGGCAGGCCGTGGCGGCCAACCTCCATGCTGCGGTCCAGCGCGCGTGCGCAATGCTCGAACAGCGTCGCGGTCGTCTCGGTCACCTCAGGCTGGAAGAAGCGCTCATGCTCGCCGGGGGCGAGCACCGCGCCTTCCAGGAAGGGCACCTGTTCGTCCAGCACGGCGGCATCGCCCGTGGTCGTGATGTAGTGGTCCACCGCGAGCACCAGCCATCCGCGATCATCGGAGATGCGCGTTCGCACACCCTGCCCGGAATGCGGCAGCCACCAATGCTGCACATCGCCCTCGACGAATTGCCGCGACGCGGCGCGCAGCAGATGCGCACGCGTCTCCGCCGGACGCGAGGCAACCAGCGCCATGCCGTCCTGCAACTGGTCGCGGAACCCGTAGGCGCCACTGGCCTGGTAGAACCCCGCCCGCGCCCAGACGCGGCACGACAGCGCCTGATACAGCAGCCACCCGTTCAGCATGATGTCCATGGGCCTGTCGGGCGTGCGGACCTGTATGCGTCCCAGCACATCATCCCAATGCGCCGTCACTTCGGCGGCGACGGCATCAAGGTCTGCGGCGCGGTATTGCGTCACAAGCGCGCGCGCCGCCGGCGCGTCAGACGCCTGGCCCAGGAAACACACGATCTCGACGCTGCCATGCGCGGGCAGTGTCACGCGGCTGCGCATCGCCGCGCAAGGGTCAAGCCCGCCACCAACTGTGTTGGACAGGGCTGCCGTGCCGAACATGCCGGCCGGGTCCGCCAGCGACCCGTTGCGCCCGATGAATTCACGCCTGTCGCCCGTCCATGTGGTCTGCGCGCCCCGCAGGTCGA
>NZ_JAUYTS010000172.1 GCF_030695085.1 Falsiroseomonas sp.
TGCGTTCGTCGCCGGCGACGATGTTCTCGGTGCCGTTGCCGTGATGCACGTCGAAATCCACCACCGCCACGCGGGTCAGGCCATGCGCCACCTGGGCGTGCCGGGCCGCCACCGCCGCATTGGCAAACAGGCAGAACCCCATCGGGCGGTTCGGCTCCGCATGATGGCCGGGCGGGCGGGTGGCGCAGAAGACGCGCCGCACCTCCCCCGTGCAGACCGCATCCACCGCCGCCACGGCGGCGCCGGCGGCGCGCAGGGCGGCCTCGGCACTGCCCGCGCTCATCACCGTGTCGGCATCCAGCGCCACGCGCTCCTCGCCTTCCGGCCTTATGCCGATGATGGCGTCCACATAGCCGGCCGGATGCACGCGCAGCAGCTGTTCCACCGTGGCGAGGGGCGCCTCCGCCCGGATCAGTTCGGTGAATTCGCCCGCATCCAGCGCGCGGAGCACGGCGCGCAGCCGGTCCGGGCATTCCGGATGACCCTCCCCCGGGTCATGGCGCAGGCAGGCGAGGTGGGTGAACAGCAGCACGCTCATGGATCAGGCTCGGCCTTCGGGGCTGGGTCTTCGCGCTTCCGCAGGGTGAAGCGGAACTGGCCCTTATCCTCGGAAAAGCCGACCAGCGCATGGCCGGTTTCCGCCGCATAGGCCCGGAAATCCTTCACGCTCGCCGGGTCCGTCGCCAGCACCACCAGCCGTGCGCCGGCGGGCAGCGACCGCAGCGCCTTGTTCGCCTTCAGCACCGGCAGGGGGCAGGTCAGGCCCTGGACATCCAACAGCGTCTCGCTCATCCGCTGAATCCACCACCGCGCGGCCGAAAGGGCAAGCGCGCTTGCCGCGCGGGTCAGCGGGCGTCAATTTGCGTGGCATGAACTGGCGCCTCGGCATCGATCTCGGCGGCACCAAGGTGGAGGTGGCGGCGCTGGACCCCGGCGGCTCGCTGCGCCTGCGCCGCCGGCTGCCAACCCCCCCCAGCTACACCGAAACGGTGCAGCGCATCGCGGAGATGGTGGCCGCGGCGGAGGCTGAGATCGGCGTCCAAGGTGCCACTGGGGCGACCATCGGCTGCGGCATCCCCGGCAGTGTCAGCCCGGCCACCGGCGTGATCCGCGGCGCCAAATCCACCTTCCTGAACGGCCAGCCCCTGGAAGCCGACCTCACCGCCGCCATCGGCCGCCCGGTGCGGCTGTCCAATGACGCCAATTGCCTGGCGATGAGCGAATTCCACGACACCAGGGGCAGCGGCTTCGCCGTGATCCTCGGCACCGGGGTCGGCGGCGGGCTGGTGGTGGATGGGCGGCTGGTGGAGGGCCGCAACCGGATCGCCGGCGAATGGGGCCACACCCCCCTGCCCTGGATGACCGCCGCCGAATTCCCCGGCCCCGCCTGCTGGTGCGGCCAACGCGGTTGCATCGAGACCTTTCTGTGCGGCCCGGCCCTGGCGGCGGATGCCGATGGCCCCGGTGCGCGCGATGCCGCTGGCCTTCCGGCCCGCGCCGCCGCCGGCGATGCGCGGGCGCAGGCGGCGCTGGACCGGCATGTGGACCGGCTGGCGCGCGCGCTGGCCGGCGTGATCAACCTGCTGGACCCGGAGGTGATCGTGCTCGGCGGTGGCCTGTCCAACATGGCGCATCTGTATGAGGCGCTGCCCCGGCTGATTCCGCGCCATGTGTTTTCCGACACCTGCACCACCCCGGTGGTGCAGGCCCGGCATGGCGACAGTTCCGGCGTGCTCGGCGCGGCACGGCTGTGGTGACACGCCAGGCGATCGCGGACCTGCTGATGGCCGGCGCGGTGACGCTGATGCTGGTGGCGATGTGGCATCTGCTGCACGCCACGGCCTCCGGCTTTCGCGCGGTGCGCGCCGGGCATGGCGGTGCCTGGCTGCTGTGGGACGCGCAGCGCTTCCACGATGCCAGCCGCGCCCCGCCGGCGGCGCAGCCGCATGTGCGGGCGGTGACGGCGCGTTTTCGGCGCCTGTGGCCCTGGGCGCTGGCGGCGATGGCGCTGGCCATTCCGGCGGCGATCCTGGCCAGCGCCTGATGCCCGCGCTCTGCCGGGATTGCCTGGCCCGCGACCCCCCCGGCCCGACCTGCTCCGCCTGCGGCAGCCGCCGCATCATCCGGCACGATTCCCTGTTCACGCTGTCCATCGCCCATATCGATTGCGACGCCTTCTACGCCAGCATCGAAAAGCGCGACCGTCCGGAGCTGCTCGCTCGCCCGGTGATCGTCGGCGGTGGCCGGCGCGGCGTGGTGGCGGCGGCCTGCTACATCGCCCGCACCAGCGGCGTGCGCAGCGCCATGCCGATGTTCAAGGCCCTCGCCGCCTGCCCGGATGCCGTGGTGATCAAGCCGGACATGGCCAAATACGTCGCCGCGGCGCGCGAGATGCGGGAGATGATGGAGGCGCTGACCCCCCTGGTGCAGCCGCTTTCGATCGATGAGGCGGTGCTGGACATGAGCGGGACGGAGGCGCTGCACCGCGCCCCGCCCGCGCTGGTGCTGGCCCGCTTCGCGCGGGAGGTGGAGCAGCGGATGCGCATCACCGTCTCCATCGGCCTGGCGTCCAACCGGCTGCTGGCCAAGCTGGCGGCGGAACGCGACAAGCCGCGCGGCTTCGCGGTTGTGGGGGCGGAGGCCGCGGAATGGCTGGCCCCGCAACCGGTAACCCTGCTGCCCGGCGTGGGGCCGGCGCTGGCCCGCAAGCTCGGCGCCGCCGGCTTCACCCGGCTCGGCCAATTGGCGGCGCTGGAACTGCGGGAGGCGGCGCGGCGCTTCGGCGAGGATGGCCCGAGCCTGGTGGCCCGCGCCCGCGGCGAGGATACGCGGCGCGTGGACCCGGCGCGGGAGACGAAAAGCATCTCCGCCGAGACCACCTTCGACAGCGACCTCCGCACCCTGGCGGAGCTGGAAGTGCCTCTGTGGCGGCTGTGCGAGAAGCTCGGCCGGCGGCTATCGGAAAAGGGGCTGGCGGCGGCGGGGGTGGTGCTGAAGCTGAAGACGGCGAATTTCGAGAGCCGCACCCGCACCGTTCGCCTCGGCCGGCCGACGAAGCTGCCCGAGATGCTGTTCCGCGCGGCCCAGCCGATGCTGGCGAAGGAGGCGACGGGGGCGGCGTTTCGCCTGATCGGCGTGGGGTCTCAGCCGCTGTCGCCGGGGGATGCGGCGGACCTGCCCGACCTGGCGGACCCGGATGCGGCGCGGCGGGCGGACAGGTGGGCGGCGGTGGAGAAGGTGCGGGCGCGGTTCGGCGCGGACGCGGTGATCAGCGGACGGAGCCTCGGAGGCCGGCGCCGCGACACGCCCTGACCGCACCGCCCACCGGATTTCCGCCTGGATTGAGCGGCTGAACCAAAGGGCGGCCCGCCGCCGTCAGAAAAGTAACACCCAGTCACCAACATTGCGTATTAGGATTATTGTCACGATAGCGGGAGACTTTCGCCGAGGTGTAGAAGTCAAGCCCCGGCTAAATCATGCTGTACCCTGACTCGATTCACGATTTCCAAGATGAAACGAGGTGAGGGCAGGGCCAGGTATTTATGAAGTCCGCGTCGCATCCGGTGCCTCTGCCACCACGCGAGTTCGCATCGCGGCAGGGCGCTGTGCAAATCCTGGGCGAGTTGGGCTGGAAGGTGCTGCAGGAGAATCCGGCGCCGGACGCACCGGTGCAGGTGGATCTGGTGCTGGCGCATCCCGCCTATGGGGTGGCACTACTCGACCTTGAACCGCGCCCCGCCGCCGCGCCGGTCCAGAGACTTCGCGCGAGGCTGCGGGCCGTCGGGTTCCGACCCCTCGGCCCTGGCGGCCTGCCGATCGTCCACCTGACCCTGAACGAGCGCGACATGTGGCGCCTGCTGCTGACGCTCGATCATGCCTTTGCCAGGGAACCAACGATTGCGCAGACGGGCGATCGGCAAGGGGTGCGCTGGCTGGCCCAGCTGCGGCAGGCCCTGGTACCGGATTCGGCCGCGCCGCTGCCCGACGCGGTGGCGGAGCCGCCGCCAGCGCCGGCACCGCCCGCCGCCGCCCCGCGGGCCGATGTCACCGCCGAGATCGTCGCGCTGCTGTCCGGCGCGGATGAGGGTGCGGAGCCGCCGCCGCAGCGGGCGCGGTCCCGGCGGCTTCTCGTGCCGATCTCGGGGCTTTCGCTCCTGGCCGTGGGCGTGGCTGCCGCCTGGTTCCATGCACCATCCCCCCCGCCAATGCCGGCAGCCGCCAGCGCGGCGATGGCTTCCCAACCCTGGGCGGATGAACCGGCCAGCGACACCCGGGCCGAAGCACCCCCACCGGATCGCGACGAGCCTGCCCGGGCGTTGGCCGGCGAGACACAGGCCGCTGCCGGTTTTGGGGGGCTGATGCCAACCGGCCTGGTATTCCGCCCGGCCCATTTCACCGGAGGGGCGGAACCGGACACTTTTTCGGCAGCTGATCGTGCCGGGGTGGCCCTGGCGCCGCCTCCGGCCTCGCCCGACGGCTCCGCACCCGCGCACGGGGTCGTCGCGGGTCCGGCGGCGGTGGAACCGTCGGCGCTGACGGACATGCCTGTGGCGGGACAGGCCGAAGCCGACGGGCCTGCATCCGCCCGAACGGAGGACGCGACAGCAGGTCCGCTTGTAGCAGCCTTGGGGAGAGATATTCCGGGCAGGGCCGCCCCATCCGCGCCGGATCTGGCGGGACCGCCGCCGCCCCCGCAGGCGTTTGCGCCGTTACCGGCCCTAGCCTCCGCGCCTGCGATGCCAGCCGAAGCTGCGCCGCTGCAGCCCACCAAGACCGGCAAGCCGGGCACGCCATGGCGCGCCGCCCAACCCAAGCTGGGCGCGGCCCCGCTGCCTGCGCCTGTGGCGTCTCCGTCGCCACCGGTGACTCCGGAACCCACGGTCGCCGCGCAAGCGCCACCCGCCGTTGCCGACACGCCACCTGCGAATGCGCCAACAGCGGAGGAGGCAGCGGCGGCGCAGGCCGCGACACAGCAGGCGGCGGCAGCGCAGGCGGCGGCCGAGCAGGCGGCGGCACAGCAGGCCGCGGCAGCGCAGGCGGCGGCACAGCAGGCCGCGGCAGAACAGGCAGCAGCCGAGCAGGCGGCGGCATCGCAGGCAGCAGCACAGCAGGCAGCGGCCGAACAGGCCGCGGCAGAGCAGGCGGCGGCACAGCAGGCAGCGGCGGAGCAGGCCGCGGCAGAGCAGGCCGCAGCACAGCAGGCCGCGGCGGAGCAGGCCGCGGCAGAGCAGGCCGCAGCACAGCAGGCCGCAACACAGCAGGCGGCGGCACAGCAGGCGGCGGCGGCGCAGGCAGCGGCAGCGCAGGCCGCGGCACGCAGCCTGGCGCGCGACCCGCCCTCGGCCGAGGCAGCGCCGCCATCCGTCGCCCGACTCGATCCATCTGTCGTGGCGCTGCTGATCGCGCGGGGGAATGAGATGCTGGCGCGCGGCGACATCTCCGCTGCCCGGCTGCTCTATGCCCGCGCCGCCAGCGCCGGCAGCGCCGCCGCGGCCACCGCCATGGGCCGCAGCTTCGAGGCGGCGGTGCTGGAGGGGCTGGGCGTGCGCGGCATCCGGCCGGATCCGGAGCAGGCGGCCCATTGGTATCGCCGCGCCGGCGAACTCGGCACCGCGCGGCCATGAGGACCACGTGACACCCCGCAAGGCAGGAGTTTTGGAATGACCGGCATTTTCGGGATCGGCGCCGCGCCGCTGGCCGGCCTGGCACGGCGCAACCTGCTGCTGGGGCTGGCGGGTGGGCTGGTGGCGCCCGCGGCCCTGGCGCAGCCGATGCCCGGCAATTCCGTGGCGCGCCTCAACGCCATGGCCGCGCGCGCCAATGCCGGCACGGTCGGGCTGATCGCCGGCGGGGTGGACGGCACCTATATCCGCATCGCGGCGGATCTGGCTGCGGTGCTGGATGATGGCGACCGGGTGCGGGTGATCGCGATGATCGGCCGTGGGTCCGTGCAGAACATCGCCGACATCATGGTGCTGCGCGGCGTGGATCTCGGCATTGTGCAATCCGACGTGCTGGCCTTCGCGCGGCGCGAGAGCCTGTTTCCCTCCGTCGAGCGGCTGATCCAGTATGTCTGCAAGCTGTATGATGAGGAGATCCACATCCTCGCCCGCCCGGAAATCGAGACCGTGCGGGACCTGGCCGGCCAGCCGGTGAATGTGGATTTACGCGGCAGCGGCACGGCGATGACCGCCTCTCTCGTGCTCGGCGCGCTGGGCATCCAGGTGCAGGAACAGAACGCGCCGCAGGATGTGGCGCTGGAGCGGTTGCGGCGCGGGGAGATTGCGGCGCTGGTCTATGTGGCGGGCAAGCCGGCGCGGCTGTTCACCGGCATCCGCCCGGATGAGGGGCTGCGCCTGCTGCCGCTGCCGGCGGAGGCGGCCCTGCTGGAGACCTACCTCCCCTCCCACTTCGCCCAGGCGGACTACCCGGCCCTGGTGCCGGAGGGCGGGATCGACACCATCGCGGTGGGCGCGGTGCTGGCCGCCTATGCCTGGCCCCCGGGGTCCGAGCGCCACCGCAAGGTGTCCCGCTTCATCGCCGCGCTGAACGCCAATTTCGACGCCTTCCTGCGCCCGCCGCGGCACCCGAAATGGCGCGAGGTGAACCTATCCGCCACGGTGCCGGGGTGGACGCGGTTCGAGGCGGGGCCGGGGTAGGCGGCCGACTTCCCGGTCACACCTTCGACGGACAGACGCGGCCTATCTCACGCTGCAGATCTGTTCAGCATCCTCACCACCCCCGAAAAATCCACGCCCCCACCCCCCTCCTCCACAAACCGCCGGTACACTTCCAGCGCCTGCTCCCCCACCGCCAACTCCAGCCCCGCCTCCCGCGCCGCCCCCACCGCCAGCCCCAGATCCTTCAGCATCAAACTGGCGGAAAACCCCGGCGCGTAGCCCCTGTTCGCCGGGCTGCCCGGCACCGGCCCCGGCACCGGGCAATAGGTCGTCAGGCTCCAGCTCTGCCCGGAGGATTGGGAGGCCACATCGAACAGCGCCTGGTGCGAAAGCCCCAGCTTCTCGGCCAGCACGAAGGCCTCGCAGGTCACCAGCATGGTCGCCGCCAGCATCATGTTGTTGCAGGCCTTGGCCGCCTGCCCCGCCCCCGCCGCGCCGCAATGGATCGCGGCGCGGCCCATTGCCCGCAGCAGCGGTTCCACCGCCGCGAAGGCGGCCGCATCGCCGCCGACCATGAAGGTCAGCGTCCCAGCCTCCGCCCCCATCACCCCGCCGGAGACCGGCGCATCCAGGAAGGCCCGGCCGCTTTCCGCGGACATGGCGCGCGCCGTCGCCACATCGATGGTGGAGCAATCGACCAGCACCGCATCCGCCGGCGCGGCCGCGGCCACACCCCCTGTGCCAACCAGCAATTCGCGCACCTGCGGGCCGGCGGGCAGCATGGTGAAGATGAACTCGGTCTGCCGTGCCGCCGCCGCCGCGCTTTCCGCCGGCGTGGCACCGGGCACCGCTTCCATCGCGGCGTGAGACAGGTCGAACACCGCCACCGCATGCCCCGCCTGCACCAGGTTACGTGCCATTGGTGCGCCCATATTGCCGAGGCCGATGAAACCGATGCGGGCCATGGCGGCACTTCCCCTGCTGTGTCGCGGAAAGGCTACGCCGGGTGCAGCGCCACGTCACCGGCCGCCACCACGAAGCGGGCCCGGTCCTCCACCGGGGCGCCGGGGCGGCTGACGAAGGGCAGCGCGCGGAAAGTCGCGAAGCAATGCCGCCCGGTGAAATGCTGCAGCGCATAGCCGCGGCGGTTGTTGTGGAAGGCGATATGCGGGTTGGCCGCCAGCAGGGCCGCCGTGCCGCGCCGCTGCTCGCTGCCATCGCCCTCGCTGCTGATCGAACTCGCGGTGAATTCGCAGGCCAGCGCCGGCCCCTCCGCCTCCGCCGCCACGGTGGCCGCATAGGCGCTGTGCACGTCGCCGGACAGCACCACCAGGTTGGTCGCACCGCGGCTGTGCAGCCCGTGCAGCAGGCGGGCGCGTGCGGCCGGGTAGCCGTCCCATTTGTCCATGCCGATGGCGCCGTTCGGGAAGGTGCGGGCAAACATCGGCACCTGCTGCGCCAGCACCTGCCACGTCGCGGGGCGGGTGGCGGCGCTGTCCAGCAGCCAGGCCTCCTGCGCCGGGCCGAGCACCTGCGCGTCAGCCCGCGCCACCTCGGCGCAGGGCGGCTTCGTGCCGTCGCCGCAGGGCTGATCGTCCCGCGCGCCGCGCGTATCCAGCAGGTGCAGCGCGACATGGCGGCCGAAATCCAGGCGGCGATGCGCCGTGATTCGCGGCCCCTGCGGCAGCGCGGTGCGGCGCACCGGCATGTGCTCGTACCAGGCCTGGAAGGCGGCGGCCTTGCGGAGGTCGAATTCCAGCCCCGCCTCGCCCCGGCCGCCCACAGCGCCGGTCCAGTTGTTCGCCACCTCATGATCGTCGAAGGTCACGGCGAAGGCGTGCGCGGCGCTGGCGGCGGCGAGGTCGGGGTCCAGCCGGTACTGGGCGTAGCGGGTGCGGTATTCGGCCAGGCTGAAGGTCTCGCCGCCCGCGTGGCTGCGGATGGTGGACCGCCCGGCGGAGACGGCGCCGACCGGACGGCCGGCATATTCGTAGATGAAATCGCCATAGTGGAAGACGAGGTCCACCTCCTCCCGCGCGATGTGCCGCCAGGCGGTGAAAAGCCCGTGCTCGTAATGCTGGCAGCCGGCGGTCACCAGGCGGAAATCCGCCCCGGCGGTGGCGGATGGCGCGGTGCGGGCGTGGCCCGTGGGGCTTGCCAGGCCGTGCAGCCGGAAGCGGTAGAAATAGGGGCGGTGCGGGCGCAGGCCCTGGACCTCCACATGCAGGCTATGCGCCCATTCCGGGCGGGCGAGCGCCTGGCCGGCGGCGGCGATGCTGCGGAAGCCCGGGTCCTCCGCCACCTCCCACGCCACCGGCACCGGGTGGGGCGGCATGCCGCCATCGGGGGCGAGCGGGTCCGGCGCCAGGCGGGTCCAGATCACGAAGCCGTCCGGATACGGGTCCCCGGCCGCGACGCCGAGGCGAAACGGGTCGCCCGGAGGCAAGGCCTGCGCCAGCAGGCGAGGCGAAAACACCGGCCCGAGCGCGGCCAGCCCGGCGAGGCCCATGGCGCCGCGCAGCAGGCCCCGGCGGGACAATTCGGCCAGATCTCGCCGCACCGATGCCATACCTGATCCACCTTCCCCCATCGCAATGGAAGCTGTGCGGCGGCGCGGGTAGCTCGGCAAGGGGTGGGGGGCGGCCATGAGCAAGGCGGGTGGCAGGCGGGCGCGGGCTGGCCTATGCAAAGCGGCCATGGCATCCCCTCGCATCCTTCCCCTGCTGCTGCTGCCGGCCCTGGCGCTCGCCGCCTGCCGCCCGAGCTACTCGCCGGACGACTACGCGACCGCCGCGGTGCAGCAGATGAACCGCGTCGAACAGGCGGTGATCATCGGCCGCCGCCAGGTGACGGTGACGGCGGATGGCTCCACCGGCGCGGCCACGGGCGGGGCTGCGGGCGGCATTGTCGGGTCCCAGGCGCCTGGTGGGAACATGGCGGGCGCGATCGGCGCGGTGGGCGGTGCGCTGGTCGGCGGGCTGTTCGGCGCGGCGACGGAACGCGTGGCCGGCAACACCACGGCGGTGGAGTACATCGTCCGCAAGACCAATGGCGAATTGCTGTCCGTGACGCAGCGGGATGAGGTTCCGCTGGTGATCGGCGAACGGGTGCTGGTGATCGCCGGCGCCCAGGCGCGGATCGTGCCGGACTATACCCAGCCGGTGCCGGATGAAGGTGGCCGCACCGCGACGCCAGCCACCCTGCCGCCTTCCGTGCCGCAGGCCGCGCCTGCCCCCGGCCCCGCCCCCGCCCCGGCGGCGGCACCGGGTCCGGCGGTCATGGCGCCGGCACCTGCGGACGCCGCGCTGCCTGCCACGGACCCGCTGGCGCCGCCCGCCGGTACACCGGCCCCGGCGGTGACCGCCCCCGAGGCAGAACCCCTGGCCGCCCCGCCCGCCGCCACGCCGTAGGAATCTGGCACGGGGCTTGCGCTGCCGGGGGCATGACGCGCGCCCTCCTCATGCTCCTGCTGATCCTGCCGGTGGTCCTGTCCCCCGGCACCGCCCGCGCCGAGCCGGGCCTGCTCTGCCGCGCCGCGATCCAGGCGGCGGAACGCGAAGCCGGCATTCCGGCGCATCTGCTGACCGCCATCGGCCGCGTCGAATCCGGCCGGCGCGACCCGCAGACCGGCGCCTTCCACCCCTGGCCCTGGACCATCAATGCCGAGGGGCGTGGGCAGTTCTTCGCCACCAAGGCGGCAGCGATTGCCGAGGTGCAGGCCTTGCAGGCCCGCGGCATGCGCTCCATCGACATCGGCTGCATGCAGGTGAATCTGCGCCATCACCCGGACGCCTTCGCCAATCTGGAGGCCGCCTTCGACCCGCAGACCAATGCCCGCTACGCCGCGCGTTTCCTGACCGAGCTGCATGGCCGCACCGGGGATTGGACCCGGGCCGCCGCCGGCTATCATTCCCTGACACCGCAGTACGCCGAGCCGTACCGGGAGCGTGTGCTGGCCGCCTGGGCGCGGGAACAGGGCCAGCCGCATCCGCCCGTGACGCTACCCAGCGCCACAGCGCGCGCCACGCCACCCGCCATCCCGCCCGGCTCCGGCGGCGGCGGCCTGTCCAATGGGGCGGAGAGGGCTGCCGTCATCGCCGCGCCCGCCGGCACGGTGGGGCGCGGGCTGGATGCCTATCGCAGCCTGCCCGTGCCCATCGCCGGCCGCGCCCGCGGGCTGTTGATGTCCCGCCGGTAGCGGCCCAGGCCAGCGCATTTTCCGAGTCGTCCGGCGTGGCCGCCGGACCTGAAAATGCTCAGGCCGCCGCCTGCGCCGCGTCGGGCGCCAGCGGCCGCAACTCCAGCCCATCCGGGCTGGCGCTGACGCGCACCACCGTGCCGTCATGCAGCGTGCCGGCAAGCAGCAGATCCGCCAGCTTGTCCTGCAGGCTGCGCTGGATCACGCGCTTCAGCGGCCGGGCGCCGTAGCTGGGGTCGTAGCCGGCTTCCGCCAGCCATTCCCGCGCCGCCTCATCCAGCTCCAGCGTGATCTTGCGATCCTCCAGAATCCGCTTCAGGCCGCCGAGCTGGATATCCACGATGGAGGCCATGTCCGCCCGCGCCAGGCGGCGGAACAGCACCACCTCATCCAGCCGGTTGAGGAATTCCGGCCGGAACCGGTCCCGCACCGCCCGCATCACCGCCGGCCGCGCCGCCTCGATATCCGAGGTCTCGGGCAGTTCCGCGATCGCCTGGCTGCCGAGATTGCTGGTCAGCACGATGATGCAGTTGCGGAAATCCACCGTGCGGCCCTGGCCATCCGTCAGGCGGCCATCATCCAGCACCTGCAGCAGGATGTTGAAGACGTCGTCATGCGCCTTCTCCACCTCGTCGAACAGGATCACCTGGTAGGGGCGGCGGCGGATGGCTTCCGTCAGCGTGCCGCCTTCCTCGTAGCCCACATAGCCGGGCGGGGCGCCGATCAGCCGGGCGACGGCGTGCTTCTCCATGAATTCGGACATGTCGATCCGGGTCATGGCGCGCTCATCGTCGAACAGGAAATGCGCCAGCGACTTCACCAGCTCCGTCTTGCCGACACCGGTCGGGCCGAGGACCAGGAAGCTTCCGATCGGCCGGTTCGGGTCCTGCAACCCGGCCCGCGCCCGGCGCACCGCCTTGGCCACCGCCTCCAGCGCCTCCTCCTGCCCGACCACGCGCTTGCGGAGCTGATCTTCCATCTGCAGCAGCTTGGCGCGCTCGCCTTCCAGCATCTTCTCCACCGGAATGCCGGTCCAGCGGGAGACGACGGCGGCAATTGCCTCCTCCGTCACCGCCTCATTCACCAGCCGTGCATCGCCATCGCCGGCCGCGGCCAGCTTCTTCTCAAGCTGCGGGATGACGCCGAAGCGAAGCTCCGACGCCTTGGCCAGGTCGCCCCGGTTCTGCGCCAGGTCGAATTCCGTGCGCGCCTGGTCGAGCTGTTCCTTCAGCTTCTGGCTTTCGACAACGAGGGACTTCTCCGCCTCCCAGCGGCTGGTCATCTCGGCGGAGCGTTCCTCCAGCTCCGAAAGCTCCTTCTCCAGCTTCAGCAAGCGGTCCTTGCTGGCGCTGTCGCTTTCCTTCCGCAGCGCCTCGCGCTCGATCTTCAGCCGCATCAGGTCGCGGTCGAGCGCATCCAGCTCCTCCGGCTTGCTGTCCACCTGCATGCGCAGGCGGGACGAGGCCTCGTCCATCAGATCGATGGCCTTGTCCGGCAGGAAGCGGTCCGTGATGTAGCGGTTGGAGAGCGTGGCGGCGGCCACCAGCGCGCCATCCGTGATGCGGACGCCGTGGTGCAGCTCGTACTTCTCCTTGATGCCGCGCAGGATGGAGACGGTATCGGTGACCGAAGGCTCGCCCACCATCACCGGCTGGAAGCGCCGCGCCAGCGCCGCGTCCTTCTCCACATGCTTGCGGTATTCATCGAGCGTGGTGGCGCCCACGCAATGCAGCTCGCCGCGCGCCAGGGCCGGCTTGATGAGGTTGGACGCATCCATCGCGCCATCCGCCTTGCCGGCGCCAACCAGCGTGTGCATCTCGTCGATGAACAGCACGATGTCGCCGGCGGCCTCCTCGACCTCCTTCAGCACGCCTTTCAGGCGCTCTTCGAACTCACCGCGATATTTCGCGCCGGCCACCATGCTGCCGAGGTCGAGCGCCATGACCTTCTTGTTCTTCAGCGCCTCCGGCACGTCACCGCGCACGATACGCAGCGCCAGGCCTTCCACGATGGCGGTCTTGCCGACGCCAGGCTCGCCGATCAGCACCGGGTTGTTCTTGGTGCGCCGCGCGAGCACCTGGATGGTGCGGCGGATTTCCTCGTCGCGGCCGATGACGGGGTCGAGCTTGCCCTCGCGCGCCAGGGCGGTGAGGTCGCGCGCGTATTTCTTCAGCGCGTCGAACTGGTCCTCGGCGTTCTGGCTGTCCACGGTGCGGCCCTTGCGCAGCGTGGCGATGGCGGCTTCCAGCCTGGTCGCATCCGCATTGGCAGCCCGCAGCGCGCGGCCGGAGGGGCCGTCGCTCGCGGCGAGTGCCACCAGCAGCCGGTCCTGCGCCACGAAGGCATCGCCCGCCTTGCTCGCGGCCTGCTGGGCCGCATCCAGCACGCGGACGATATCCGGGGTGAATTGCGGCTGCCCGGCACCGGCGCCCTGCACCTTGGGCTGGCGGCCGATCTCGGCATCGACGGATTGCTTCGCCACGGCGGGGTCGCCGCCGGCCGCGCGAATCAGCCCGGCGGCCGCACCCTGCTCGTCATCCAGCAGGGCCTTCAGCAGGTGTTCTGGTGTGACCCGCTGGTGGAATTCGCGGATCGCAATGGTCTGCGCCGATTGCAGAAAGCCGCGGGCGCGGTCGGTGAATTTCTCGATGTCCATCCTGATGTCCCTCTCCTGAGCGGACTGGGGCGCCCCCCGCCCCCGATCGGGCAGCGGGGGAAGTCGCTTGTTCCGATGATGTGGTAAGCGGGGGCGCGGCGCTTCAAGGGGTCATGCATGCGTGTCGAACGGATCTCCCGCTACCCGGTGAAGGGTCTGGCGCCGGAGGTGATGGAGGAGGTGGCGCTGACGCCCGGCCAGGGCCTGCCGCATGACCGGCGCTTCGCCTTCGCCCAGGGCGACAGCCCCTTCGACCCGGCCGCCCCCGTCTGGTTGCAGAAGCGGCATTTTGCCTGCCTGATGGCGAATGCGCGGGTGGCCGCCATCCGCTCCGCCTACGACCCCATCCGCCACAGCCTGCTGCTGCGGGCCGCGGGCATGGAGGATCTGGAAGCAGCGATCGGCACGCAGGAAGGCCAGGAGGCCGCCGCCGCCTGGATGACGGCGTATCTGGGGCCGGAGGCGCGTGGCGCGCTGCGCTTCGCGGAAGCGCCGGGCCATGCCTTCACGGATATCGCCACCAAGGCGGTCTCGATCATCGGCCTGGCCTCGGTGCAGGACCTTGGCGCCCGCTTCGGCATGGCGCTGGACCCGCTGCGGTTCCGCGCCAACATCCTGTTCGCCGGCGCCGCGCCCTTTGCCGAATTCGACTGGATGGGGCGTGAGATCCTGCTGGGCGGCGCCCGGCTGCGGGTGTTCAAGCGCACCCAGCGCTGCGCCGCGACGGAGGTGAACCCGGCGACGGCCGAGCGCGACGCGAAGCCACCGAAATGGCTGCGGGAGGCCTTTGGCCACGCCGATCTCGGCATCTATGCGGAGGTGATCGCCGGCGGGCGCGTCGCGCTGGGCGATGCGCTGGCGCCGGTGCAGGCGGAACTTCTGGGCTGAGAAGACAGGGCCGGGCGCGCGGGCGCCCGGCCAGCGCGATCAATCGTCGCGTTCGTCCCGCTGGTCCGGCCCGGCATCGTCCCGGTCCCGATCCCGGTCCCTGTCACGATCCTGGGCCCGGTCCTGGTCCCTGTCACGATCCTGGGCCCGATCCTGGCCATTCCCGTTCTGATGCGTGTAGGGCGTGGATTGGGCCACACCGCCCTCCCCCGGCTCTGCCTGCCCCTGCTCGCCGCCTTCCTGGTCCTGGCCCTGGTAGCGACGCTGCGGCGGGTAGGGTTGGCCGCCCTGCTGCTGGGTTGCCTGGCTCATGGCGTTCAGGATGCGGAAGTAGTGCTCCGCGTGCTGGAAGTAGCTTTCCGCCATCACCCGGTCGCTGGCCCCGGTCGCATCGCGGCCGAGCTGCAGATACTTCTCGAATAGCTGCTGCGCGGTGCCGCGCAGGCGCATATCCGGGCCGTTGCTGTCGAAGATATGGTTGCGGTTCATCGGCTGATGACCGCCGCCACCTCCGCCGCCGCCGCCGCCGCCACTCTGGCGATACGGCCCACCGCCGCCGCCGCCCCCGCCACCATGGCGATTGCCGCCACGGCCGCGCATGCGTTTCATGTTCATCGGTATGGCGTTCGCCGTCTCGCAATCGCGCCGCCGGAGCAGGGCAAGCCCCTGCCGGGAACGCGGGATTATCGGGTTGCGTCGTCGCGGCAGGCCTTCATGCGACGCAGGTCAAACAGGACCCGGATCATCGCGCTCGCCCAGCCGCTTCTGCCGGCGGTGGGGGGCCACGCCCCTCTCCGCCGCAACAGCTTAATCCCGCGCAGCCGGGCCGACAAACGGTTTTTTTGCAAGAATCAGTGCGCGTTCCACGCCACCGAGGTCTTTTCGGTACCCGAGCAGCCCCAAACCCGCATCCAACGCCAGGGATTCGACCATCCCGCGCTGGCCCTGGCCCAGTTCCAGCACCGCGATCCCGCCCGGGACCAGCAGATGCGGCAGGGCCTTGGCCAGGGCGCGATAGGCCACCAGCCCATCCGCCCCGCCATCCAGCGCCAGCGCCGGCTCATGCCGCGCCACCTCCGGCATCAGGCCGGGGATGGCGGCCGATTCGATATAGGGCGGGTTGGACAGCACCAGGTCGAATCGGCCCGCCAGGGCGGCATCCCAATCCCCCGCCAGGAAGGCGGCACGATCGGCCAGCCCATTCTCCCGCGCATTCCGCGCGGCCAGCGCCGCCGCCGCCGGGTCGCGGTCCACGCCGATGCCAAAGGCATGCGGGCGTTCCGAGAGTACCGCCAGCAGCAGGCAGCCGGTGCCGGTGCCGAGGTCCAGCACCCGCAAGGGCGCCGCCGCATCCGGCAGCGCCTCCAGTGCCGCCTCCACCAGCGATTCCGAATCCGGGCGGGGGATCAGCGTGGCGGGGGAGACCGCCAGATCCAGCGTCCAGAAGCCCTGCCGGCCGAGAATATGCGCCATCGGCACATGCGCCAGCCGGGCGGCCAGCGCCGCGCCGAAGCGCGCCACGGCCTCCGGCGGCACTTTCGCGCGGGAATCGCGCAGCAATTGTTCCGGCGTGGCGCCCATGGCGTGGCCCAGCAGCAGCCGGGCCTCCAGGCGCGGGCTTTCGATGGCGGCCGCGCGCAGCACCTGGCCGGCCTGGCAGAGAAAGGCCCCGACGCTCTCGCCGGGCTCACACCCGCTCATTCGCCCTCGGCGGCCAGGCGGGCGGCCTCATCCTCCGCGGTCAGGGCGCCGATGATCTCCTCGAACTCGCCCAGCATCACGCGGTCGATCTTGTGCAGGGTCAGGCCGATGCGGTGGTCCGTCACGCGGCCCTGCGGGAAGTTGTAGGTGCGGATGCGTTCGCTGCGGTCGCCGGTGCCGACCTGGCCCTTGCGGTCGGCGGATCGCACGCCGGCCAGACGCGCGCGTTCCGCCTCATACAGCCGGGCGCGCAGGACCTTCATGGCCTTGGCCTTGTTCTTGTGCTGCGACTTCTCCTCCTGCATCGCCACCACCACGCCGGAGGGGATGTGGGTGATGCGGACGGCGCTGTCGGTCTTGTTCACATGCTGCCCGCCGGCGCCGGAGGCGCGGTAGGTGTCGATCCGCAGATCGCCCTCGTTGATGTGGACATCTACCTCCTCGGCCTCCGGCAGCACGGCGACGGTGACGGTGGAGGTGTGGATGCGGCCCTGGGTTTCGGTGGATGGCACGCGCTGCACGCGGTGCACGCCGGATTCGAATTTCAGCTTGGCGAAGACGCCGCGCCCCTCGATGCCGGCCGTTGCGCCCTTCACGCCGCCGAGGTCGGACGCGTCATAATCCAGAATCTCAAAGCGCCAGCCCTGGGTCGCCGCATAGCGCTGATAGGCGCCGAACAGCTCCGCCGCGAACAGCGCCGCCTCGTCGCCGCCGGCTGCGGGGCGGATTTCCAGGATGGCGCTGCGGCTGTCGGCCGCGTCGCGCGGCAGCAGCATCAGGCGGATCTCGCGCTCGAGCTGCGGCAGGCTGTCGCGCAACTCGTAGTATTCGGCCTCGGCCAGCTCCCGCATCTCGGGGTCGGCCAGCATCGCCTCCGCCTCGTCGCGCGCCTTTTCGGCCGCGCGATACGCGGAAACCTTCGCCACCAGCGGTTCGAGTTCCGACAATTCCTTGGACAGCGCCCCCACCTGCGCGCCATCGGCGGTGTTCAGCGCGTGCCGCACCTCATCCGCCCGGCTCAGCAGCCGGTCGAGTTTTTGCGGGAGACTCATGCCGAAAGGCGGCTGACCGCCTCCGCCAGCGGCACCACCGCCTGGCTGCCGGCATCGAGGTCGCGAAGCTGCACGACACCCTGCGCCACCTCATCCTCGCCCAGGATCAGCGCGGCGCGGGCCGAAAGCTTGTTGGCACGCTCCATCCGGCGCTTGAGGTTGCCCTTATAGGCGATCTCGGCCGGGATGCCGGCGCGCCGCAGCGCCTGCAACAGGCGGAGCGCCGCCGCCTCCTGCGCCTCCCCCACCGGAATCACCGCGACGGGGCGCGGCGCGGCGGGCGTGGCGGCCAGCAGCATGGACAGCCGTTCCACCCCCGCCGCCCAGCCGACGCAGGGGGTGGCCGGGCCGCCCATTTCCTCGACCAGCCCGTCATAGCGGCCGCCCGCCATCACGGTGCCCTGCGCGCCGAGGCGGTCCGTGACGAATTCGAAGGCGGTGTGGCTGTAATAATCCAGCCCCCGCACGATGCACGGATTTTTCCGAACCGGCACGCCGAAGGTGGCCAGGTGGCGCAGGACGGCCTCGAAGAAGGAAGCGGCCTTTTCGGTCAGGAAAGGCTCGATGGTCGGCGCGGTGGCGACGATGCGGCGGTCGCCCTCATCCTTGCTGTCCAGGATGCGCATCGGGTTCTTCGCCAGCCGCAGCTGGCTGTCGGCCGAGAGACCGTCCTGATGCGCCGTGAAATGCGCGACCAGCGCGGCGCGATAGGCATCGCGGCTTTCCGCATCGCCCAGCGTGTTGATCTCCAGCACCACGCCCTCGCTGATGCCGAGATCGCACAGGATGTGCCAGCCGGCCGCGATCACCTCAGCATCGGCCAGCGGCTCCGCCGCCCCCAGCACCTCGGCGCCGATCTGGTGGAACTGGCGGTAGCGGCCCTTCTGCGGGCGCTCATAGCGGAACATCGGGCCGGCGTAGAACACCTTGCGCGGCAGGTTGGACTGGGTGAGGCCGTTGGAGACCAGGGCGCGGCAGATCCCGGCCGTGTTCTCCGGCCGCAGCGTGATGGAATCGCCGCCGCGATCCTCGAAGGAATACATCTCCTTGGACACGACGTCCGAGGTCTCGCCCAGGCTGCGGGCGAAGACGCCGGTGGCCTCGAAGATCGGCGTCGCCCATTCCTCGTAGCCGTACAGCGCAGTGACGCGCCGGGCGGCCTGGATCACGTGGTGATGCGCGCGGAAATCCTCGCCGATCAGGTCACGGGTGCCGCGGACGGGCTGGAGCGGAGGGTTTGCCATGGCGTGGCGGGTAACGCGGCGGAAGGCGGCGGGCAAGGGGTGGGCGCCTCAGGCGCTTTCATCCCGCGGGACCAGGGGGCGCAGGCGGGAGACCAGGGGCGGCAATTCGTGCACCACCACCCGCCAGACTAGGTCGAGATCCACATCGGCATAGTCATGCACGATCCGGTGCCGCATGCCCGCCATGGCCTGCCACGGAACATCCGCATGGGCGGCCTTGAAGCCGGGCGTCATCCGCCAGGCTGCCTCGCCAACGATGCCGATCGCCCGGATGATGGCCTGCTGGTGCAACTCGCTGGCAAGAAAGGCCCGCTCATCCAGCCCTTCGGCGAAGCGCAAGGCCGCTTCGGCGGACTTCAGGATATCGCGCAGCAGGGCGACGTCGTCGCGGGGTGCGCGAGTCACGCGGCGAACAGTAACTGGGCATCCCCAAGGATGCGGGCGCGCCGGAACTCATTGTGGCTCTTCTCGATCGCAGGCCGGTCGATCAGGTCCACCCGGCGGCCGAAAAGCGCTTCAAGCGAGTCCTTCAAATCCGCAAAATTGGCAAAGTCGAACCGCGCCTTTGGCGTAAACTGGACCAGCAGGTCCACGTCGCTTCGGGCTGGGTCAAAATCCTCCCCCCGCGCGGCGGAGCCAAAGACCTCCAGCCGGGTCACGCCGAAGCGCCGGCACAGCGCCGCGATCTCCGCCTGATGCGCGAGGACCGAGGGGTGCATGGCGCTACTCCGCCGCCTGCGCCGGCTCGGCCGCCGTCGCCGCCGCCGCGGCCTCGGCGTCCTTCGCGGCCTTCATCGCCGCCGCCCGCGTCTCCACAAGCTGCACGATGTGCTCCACCATCTCCTCGGTCTTCACCGTGTGGCTGGTCTTGCCCATGCCGTAGACCATATGCGTGCCCGCCCCGCCGCCGGTCAGGCCGATATCCGTCATCAGCGCCTCGCCCGGCCCGTTCACCACGCAGCCGATGATCGAAAGGCTGATCGGCTGGTCGATATGCGCCAGCCGGTCCTCCAGCTTCTCCACCGTGCGGATCACGTCGAAGCCCTGCCGGGCGCAGGAGGGGCAGGAGATGACCTTCACGCCGCGATGGCGGATATGCAGCGATTTCAGCAGGTCCCAGCCCACCGAGACCTCCTCCTCCGGCTCCGCGGACAGCGAGACCCGCAGCGTGTCGCCGATGCCGGCCCAGAGCAGGGACCCCAGCCCGATGGCGGATTTCACCGTCCCCGCCCGGCGCCCGCCGGCTTCCGTGATGCCGATATGCAACGGGTGGTCGCAGGCCTCCGCCAGTTGCTGATAGGCGGCGACCGCCAGGAAGACGTCACTCGCCTTCACGCTGATCTTGAACTCGTCAAAGCCTTCCTGCAGCAGGTGGTCGGCGTGCCACAGCGCGCTCTCAACCAGCGCCTCCGGGTTCGGCTCCCCGTATTTCTCCAGCAGGTGCTTCTCCAGGCTGCCCGCATTGACGCCGATGCGGATGGAACAGCCATGGTCGCGGGCGGCCTTCACCACCTCCTTCACGCGTTCCTTGGAGCCGATATTGCCCGGGTTGATGCGCAGGCAGGCGGCGCCGGCCTGGGCGGCCTCGATGGCGCGGCGGTAGTGGAAATGCACATCCGCGACGATCGGGACATTCACCTCCCGCACGATCTCGGCCAGGGCGGCGGTGGCTTCCTCCGTCGGCACGGAAACGCGGACGATGTCGACGCCCGCCAGTTCGGATTTGCGGATCTGCGCGATGGTGGCCGCCGCATCTTCGGTCGGCGTATTGGTCATGGTCTGCACGGTGATCGGGCTGTCGCCGCCCACCGGCACCCGGCCGACATGGATCAGCCGCGACTTGCGGCGGATGATCTCCTGGTAGGGGCGGTAGGACATGGGGTTTCCCTGATCTCTGCCATGCGGCGCGACGGGTCGCGCCCCCTCAGCATAGGGTGCCGGTGCCGACTCTCACAGGGGGGACGCGGGAGGAGGAGCGCAGGACGAGCCTGCGCTCAGCGCCGCGGCAGGACGGCGGCGGTGGGGCCTTCCGGGGATTGGCGCAGCCGGTCGGGCGCCAGCGGAATGTTGCGCCGGACGCCGACCTGGCCCTCCAGCACCTCGGACAGCGCGCCGTCGACGACAATCTCCAGCCCCTGCGCCCGGCCGGTATCCAGCAGCAGATTGTCCCGCAGCGGCACCGCCCAGGATTCGCCCGGCCGCAGCACCCGGTTCACCAGGACCTGGCCGGAACGCGGGTCGCGCACCTGCACCCAGGCGCCGTCCGGCCCATCCGTCTTGGCGCGCAACGCCACGCGCGTGCCATCCGGCAGGCCGGGGATGACAATGGGCGGTGGCCCGGCCGGGGCCGCGGGCGGCAACGGGGCCGCGGCGACGGGGGCTGGCGGCACCACCGGCGGCGGCACAGCCGGCACGGTGGCCGCCTGGGCCGAGGTATTGGCGTTGGACCCCGAACCACCCGGCAACTGGGCCAGCCCGCCCGGTGGCGGCAGCGCGCCCAGCGGCAGCGCCCCCACGGCCGGTATCTCGGCGCGGGCGGCCTCACGGCCCGGAAGCTGGCTGCGGCCCTGTTCCGCCGCCGCCTCAAGCCTCTGCGGCACCGGCGGCACCAGATCCACCGTGCGGTTGCCGGCGCCGGAGATGTTGTACCAGGCGACATAGGCGCCAATCGCCAGCACCGCGCCCACCACCACCACGGCCCCGGCCGGCACGCCGCGTTCCGGCACCGGCTCGGGGAAGATCAGATCCGTTTTGCGGTTCGCCCCGGCGCCGGACAGGTCGCGGAAGCGCCGCACCATCTCATCCGCATCCAGGCCGAGCGCCACCGAATAGGCGCGCACGAACCCCACGGCATAGGCCGGGCCGGGCAGGTCGCGGATGCGGCCTTCCTCCAGCGCTTCCAGATAGGGCCGGCGGATGCGCAGGCGCTGCGCCATTTCCTCCACCGACAGGCCGAGCGAGAGGCGCGAGTCGCGCAGATCCTCGCCGACACGGGCGGCCTCGGCGCCGCCGGTGTCGATGTGTCGCTGGGTGCGTTTCAGGTCATAAGCCACGGCTGAGACACCTACCGCGCGGCACATTGCGCCGCAAACCGATTCCGGCCCGAGCGATGCCAATTCTGCGGATGCGTCGTGCTATCCGCGGCGCGCCGCCAGCGCCATCGCGGCCTGGGTGATGAGTTCCTGCACGATCTCCGCCACCGGCTGTTCGCGCGTGACCAGGCCCACGCTCTGCCCGGCCATCAGCGATCCGTTCTCGACATCGCCATCGATCACCGCACGGCGCAGCGCACCGGCCCAGAAATGCTCGATCTCGAGTTGCGCCGCGCCCTTCTCCACCTCGCCGGCCAGGAAGCGGCGGATGGTTTCCGCCTGATGCTCCAGGAAGCGCTTGGTGCCGCCATTCTGCAGCGCGCGCACCGGGATCACGGGGAAGCGTTCATCCAGCTGGATGGTCGGCAGCGCATCCCGCGCGGCGCCGCGGATGAAGGCCTTCTTGAAATTCGCGTGCGCGATGGATTCGGTGGCGCAGACGAAGCGCGTGCCGAGCTGCGCGCCGGCCGCGCCCATCTCGAGGTAGGACAGGATCGCCTCACCCCGGCCGATGCCGCCGGCGACGAAGACCGGCACGTCGCGGATATGCGGCAGGATCTCCTGCGCCAGCACGGTCAGCGAGACGGGGCCGATATGCCCCCCGGCCTCGCTGCCCTCGATCACCAGCGCATCGGCGCCCGACCGCACCAGCTTCTTGGCCAGCGCCAGAGCGGGCGCGAAGCACACCACCTTGGCGCCGCCATCCTTGGCCGCCTTGATGGCGGCGCCGGGCGGGATGCCGCCGGCGAAGACGATGTGCCCCACCTTGTGGTCGATGCAGGTCTGGACGAGCTGTTCCAGCCTGGGGTGCATCGTGATCAGGTTCACGCCGAACGGCTTCTGGGTCAGCGCCTGGGTGGCGATGATTTCCTCCGCCAGGCGCGGCGGTTCCATCGCGCCGCAGGCGATGACGCCGAAGGCGCCGGCATTGGACAGCGCCGCGACCAGGTTGCGCTCACTGACCCAGGACATGGCGCCACCCATGATGGCGTAGCGGCTGCCGAAGAAGGCGGCGCCACGCGCCATCAGCGCATCGACGGCGGCCAGGCACTCTGCCGGGGGGGTTGTGGTCGTCAGCGCATCCATCCGCTCAGCCCTCGCCACGGCGAGAGGGTTCGGGACCGTCCAGCCCATAGGCGGTGTGCAGCGCGCGCACCGCCAACTCGGTGTAGTCGGCGGAGACCAGCACGCTCACCTTGATCTCGCTGGTCGAGATCACCTGGATGTTGATGCCCTTCTCCGACAGCGTCTTGAACATGGTGGATGCGACGCCCGCATGGGTCCGCATGCCGATGCCGACGACCGAGATCTTCGCAACATCCGGATCGGCGATCAGCGCCTCGAAGCCGATCTGGTCCTGCTGCTTCTCCAGAAGATCCTTGGCGCGCGGCAGGTCGGACCGGCCGAGGGTGAAGGTCATGTCCGTGGTGCCGTCGGCGCCCAGATTCTGGACGATCATGTCCACATTCACATTGGCCGCCGAAAGCGGGCCGAAGACGGAGGCGGCGATGCCGGGCCGGTCCGGCACGCGGCGGAGCGTCACCTTGGCCTCGTCCCGCGAATAGGCGATGCCGGACACGATGGGCTGTTCCACGATCTCATCCTCATCCACGACAAGCGAGCCTGGCTTGTCCTCGAAGCTCGACAGCACCTGCACCCGCACCCGCTGCTTCATGGCGAGTTCCACGGAACGGGTCTGCAACACCTTGGCCCCGACCGAGGCGAGTTCCAGCATTTCCTCGTAGGAAATCTTTTCCAGCTTGCGGGCGCGCGGCACGATGCGGGGGTCGGTCGTATAGACGCCATCCACATCGGTGTAGATATCGCAGCGATCCGCGCGGACGGCGGCGGCGATGGCGACGGCCGAAAGGTCGGACCCGCCGCGGCCCAGCGTGGTCACGCGGTTGTCCGGGCCGATGCCCTGGAAGCCGGCCACCACCGGCACCTGGCCCATCTGCATCCGCTCGATCAGCAGCGCACCCTCGATGCTGTCGACGCGCGCCTTGCCATGCGCGTTGTCGGTGCGGATCGGCACCTGCCAGCCCTGCCAGGACCGCGCATCCACCCCCACCGTCTGCAGCGCGATGGCCAGAAGGCCGATGGTCACCTGTTCGCCGGTCGCCACCACCGTGTCGTATTCCCGCGCATCATGCAGCGGCGACAGTTCCTGGCACCATTTCACCAGCTGGTTGGTCACGCCGGACATGGCGGAAACCACCACGGCGACCTCATGGCCAGCCTCCACCTCGCGCTTCACGCGCATTGCCACGTTGCGGATACGGTCGAGGTCGGCGACGGAGGTGCCGCCGAACTTCATCACGATGCGGGCCATGCTCGGGTCCGGGGGGTAGGTCCAGGGGTTCGGGCGAGGCAACCCCTGTTGCGCCTCGCCGGGGCGCGGACAGATAACGGGGGGATGGCTCGCGGGCAACCATGTCCGGGATGTGACGCGGGGCCCGACGAAGGAAATGCAGCCATGAATGGCACGACGCTGGCGGCCGAGCGGGCCAAATTCGATGCGCTGGCCGGCCAGTGGTGGGACCCGGACGGCCCGATGAAGCCGCTGCACCGGATGAATGCGCTGCGGACGCGCTGGATCGCGGACCGGCTGGGCGGGAATTTGGCCGGCAAGACCATCCTGGATGCCGGCTGCGGCGCCGGCCTCGCCGCCGAGGCCTTCGCCCGCATGGGCGCCACCGTCACCGGCCTGGACGCCGCCGGCGCCGCGCTGGCCGCGGCCCGCACCCATGCGGCGGCCGGTGGGCTGGCCATCGAATACCGCCAGGGCGCGCCGGAGGATCTGCTGGCGGAGGGTGCGCGGTTCGATGCCGTGGTGGCGCTGGAGGTGATCGAGCATGTGGCTGACCGCGCGCAGTTCTGCGCGGCGCTGGCCGCACTCGCCAAGCCCGGCGCGCCGATCTTCCTCTCCACCCTGAACCGCACCGCACGATCCTTCCTGTTCGCCAAGCTCGGCGCCGAATACCTGCTGCGGCTGCTGCCGGTGGGAACGCATGACTGGCGCATGTTCGTCACCCCCGGCGAGCTCGGCGCCGCGCTGCGCCCCACCGGCTACCGGATCACGGAGCTCGCCGGGATGAGCATGTCCCCCACCGGACAGTGGCGGGAAACGCGCGACCTGGCGGTGAACTACCTGGCCATGGCCCGCCGCTGAGGCCCCCCACTGGGCAAAACCTGCCGGTCAAGGCCGCACTTATCCCCAAAGCCGGGGATTTCCCTGGGGATAAGCCGTGGCATGTCCTGTGGAACCCCAGGCGGCAGCTTGCCGCGTTGCAATGTTCCTTCTGTGTTCGCGAAGCACCTGAAAATATTAATGAACCCGGCCGGTGTATCCGGAGTGTCACACAAAGGTTTTCCACATTTGCGGGGGTAAAGCTGTGGAGAAACCATTGGGAAACTTCGCGCAGACGGTGCGCCGAAAGCCCGTTGACAGCGGAAGCATGCAGATTGGCCAAGCGGGATCGTTGCCGGCCCCGGGGAACTGCATCGTGATATTTCGAATGATTAACGGCGCGGCAGCCAGGCGGTGAATTCCCGGGCGAGCCAGGCGGCCTGTTCCGGTTTCAGCTCCCGCTCATGCCGGGCGGGCACCGCCTTGTTGCGGTAGGTGAAGGCAAAGCGCTGCACCCACAGCCGCACCAGCCAGTTCGGGCAGGATATCCCCAGATCAGCCTTGATCGCCTCCACCGCCTCGGCCATGCGGAAGGCGCAGATGGTGTAGTCCAGCTTCAGGGTGCGCGGCAGCGCCGCCCAGATGGCCTGTTCGCCGAGGTAGCGCCGCACACCGGCCACCGCATCCTCCAGCGTCACGAATTCGGCGAAGGCCACCTCCCCCCGGCTGCGCGCCAGCCGCCCGGCATCCAGCAGGGACAGGCAGATATCGCGCGGGTCGCGGTGGTTCACATGGGCCGAGACCAGCCCCTGCGCCGCCAGCGCCTGGTATTCCGCCACCCAGTCCGGGCCGGGGCAGGCATGGGTCTTCACCAGCAGGATGCGCCCCTCCGCCGCCGCCGCCAGGCCGCGCAGCGCCTCGGCCGTCAGCGCCTGGGCGAAGTTCACCTTGTGGCCGCCGGGCAGCAACGCCTCCGGCAGCAGGGGCTGGCGGTGGCCGCCGAGGCGGGCCACGGCCTTGGCCAGTTCGAAGGCGAGCGTGCTGCCGGATTTCGGGATGCCATAGCTGAAGACGAGCATCCGGAGGGGCTCCGTTCAGCTATCCGCGCGCGAGACCCAGGGCAGGCGGGCGATATCGATGCCGTCCTCGGCCAGCGCCTCGGCCTCGGCCTCGGTCGCCTCGCCATAGATGCCGCGGGATTCGACCTCGCCATTGTGGATCTTGCGCGCTTCTTCGGCGAAGCCGTCGCCGACATAGTCGCAGGATTTCTCCACCTCGGCGCGCAGGCGCTGCAGCATGGAAAGAAGCTGCGCCGGGATCGGCCCGGCGGCGACGCGCTGGGACATGCCGCCATCTTCCGGCGGCGGGCTGGTGGGCGGGGGCGTGGGCGCCTCGGCGGGCTTGCCGTCCTCCTCCACAACCGGCGCCGGCGCGGCCTTCTTGCGGGATTTGCGGACGGCCGGCGCCATCAGGGCGCGGGTGACCTGGGTGCTGCCGCAATGCGGGCACTCCACCAGGCCGGCAGCGGCCAGCTTCTCGAAGCCCGCGCTGTCCTGGAACCAGCCATCGAACTCATGCGTCGCGGCGCAGCGAAGCTGGTAGTGGATCATGCCATTCGGTCCCTGCGGATCGCGGGCCTCATCCGGCCAGCAGCGGATCAAGCCCGCCCTTGCGGTCCAGCGCCATCAGATCGTCGCAGCCGCCGATATGGCGGCCATCGATGAAGATTTGCGGCACGGAGGTGCGACCACCGGAACGCGTCTGCGCCTCCCGCCGGGCATCCGAGCCATTGGGCGCGTATTTTTCCTCGAACTCCACCCCCTTGCGGGTCAGCAGCGCCATGGCGCGCGAGCAATAGGGGCAGAAATCCTGGGTGTAGATCTCGATCTTGGCCATTTTGCTGAAATCGGGCCGCGCGGGGCTGCGGTCAAGCCTCCCGCTGCGGTCAGCCTTCCGCCAGGCGCGGGTCCGGCACGCGGGCGGCGGCCAGCACATCCACCGCGGTGGCGCCGGCCGCCAGCAGCGCCAGCGCGCAGGCCTCCGCCGTGGCGCCGGAGGTCATCACATCATCCACCAGCAGCACCCGCCGGCCGGCCACGCGCCGCGCCGCGGCCGGCGTCAGGCGGAAGGCGCCGGCGAGCAATGCGGCGCGTTCCGCCGCGCTGCGGTCACCCAACGGCGGCGTGGCGCGAGGGCGCCGCAGCAGGTCCGGGATGCAGGGCCGGCCGGACAGCACGGCCAGCCGCCGGGCGAGCAGCGCCGCCTGGTTGTAGCGCCGCGCCAGCAGCCGCCGCCAATGCAGCGGCACCGGCGCCAGCAGATCCGCCCGGCCGAGCAGTTCCGCCCCGGCACGCGCCATCATCGCCGCCAGCGGCCCGGCCAGTTCCGGCCGGTCCGCATGCTTGAAGGGCAGCACCAGGCGCTGCGCCCCGGCATCATAGCGCAGCGCCGCGCGGGCGGCGGCGAAGGCGGGCGGGCGGGCGAGGCAGGATGGGCAGACCCCGCCCGGCCCGGCCTGGCCGGCATGGATGAAAGGCACGCCGCAATGTGCGCAGTAGGGCGCCGTCACCTGGGTCAGCAGGCGAAAACAGTCGCCGCATTGCGTGCCCTGGCGCTCCACCGGCGCCTCGCAGGTCAGGCAGTTGGGCGGCAGCAGCGTATCCAGCGCGATGCGGCCCAGCCTGTTGAGAAGCGCGCTACCAGGCGCCGAAGGGGGCATCGCCATCGCGCTCCACCGCATGCACCAGGTCGATCTCCCAGGCGAGATAGGCGCGCATGGCGTCCTCGACGCCGCTGTTGCGGTCATAGGGGCGCAGATAGGCGTCGATGCAGGCCTCGTCCGGCGGGTCGGTGCGGCCGGATTCCAGCGGGAAGCCGGCCGCCTGCCAGGCTGCCGTGCCGCCCTCCAGCACCGCGACCTCCGCCACGCCCAGCCCGCGCAACTCCGCCGCGCCGAGGGCGGCAAGGTCTGGCGAGGGCGCCGCCACCACCACCGGCCGCCCGGCTGGCAGGCGCGGCAGCACGGCATCGAGGCGCGTCCGCACGCCCCAGATGGCGCCCGGGATATGGCCGGCGCGGAAGGCGAGCGACCGGGCGAGATCGACCACCGCCACCGCCCCGGCCCGCACCGCATCCGGCGCCACGCGGGGGATATCCGGGCGCAGCGCATCCGGCAGGCGGGGCGTGACGGCGCCGGTCTCCAGCTTACCTTGCAGGCCGTCGGAGAGAACAAAGACCTCCCAACCGCCCAATTGGCGCAGCCAGCCGGCGGTCATCGCGGCGCGGGTGCCGGTGTCGTCCACCAGCACAATCCGCGCCCCGCGCACCGCCACCCAGCCATCGGTGGCCTGCACCAATTGCCCGCCCGGCGCGCTGGCCGAGCCCGGCAAATGGCCGGCGGCGAATTCGGCCGGGTCGCGCACATCCAGAAGGTAGGTGCTGCGCCCGGCCTCGGCCTGCATCGCCGTGAGGCCGGCGCGATCGGTCCAGCGCACGCCCACCCCCTCCGCGAAGCGGCGGGCGCGCAAAAGGGTCTCGGCGGCATCGGCGGGGGTGCCCGCGGCGTAGCGCTCCTCCCGGCCGCGGTTGCAGGTGAAGCCGGCCAGTTCCCAGCCCATCGTGCCGTTGCGCAAAGCCACCACCCGGTTCGGCAGCCCGGCCCGACGCAGGCTTTCGGCGCCGAGGATCGATCGCGTGCGGCCGGCGCAGTTCACCACCACCGTGGTGCTGGGCCGCGCCAGCATGCCCGGCACCCGATAGGCCAGTTCCGCCCCCGGCACGTCGATGGCGCCGGGGATGGACATGGCATGGAATTCCGCCATCGGGCGGCTATCCACCACCAGCAGATCCTCCCCCGCCGCCTGCATCGCGGCCAGTTCCGTGGCATCGACGGAGGGGGTTTCGTAGTGATGCTCCACCCATTCGCCAAAGGCCTTGGAGGGCACGTTCACGCCGGAGAACAACTCATACCCCGCCGCCTGCCAGGCGGGCGTGCCACCCTCCAGCACCGCCACATCGGCGCAGCCCAGGCTTTGCAGTACGGTGGCCAGCCGTTCTGCATGGCCCGCCCCGCCATCCGTACACACCACCCGCACATCGCGGCGCGGCAGCAGGCCCGGCGCGCGCAATTCGGCCTGGGACAAGGGGCAGGGCACCGCCCAGAACAGGTGGGAGGCGCCGAATTCCCCCTCCTCCCGCGCATCCAGGATGGCGAGCTCCCCGCCATCCCGCAGCCAGGCTTTCAAGGTGGCGGGGGCAATCCGTGCGGTCATGTGTGGCGCGTCCTCATTCCTTGCCGAAAGGCTAGACCGGCTTGCCGCCGGGGCGAAGCGGGCGCATCTGCCGGGGATGGATGCGATGCAGGTTTTCGACCGCAAGCTGGTGCGCCGGCGGCGCGACCGGGCGGCCGCCACGGTGGATCAGGTGGCGCCGATCCTGGCGGATTGCGCGGAGCGGCTGCTCGACCGGCTGGAGGATACGACGCGCCGCTTCAGCCGCGCGCTGGAGATTGGCGGCCGCGGCGTGGTGGCGCCGATGCTGCGCGCGCGCGGCATCGCCTCCGTCATCTCCACGGATCTGTCCCCCGCCATGGCGGCGCGCGCCGGCGGCCTGGCGGTGGCGGCGGATGAGGAATTTCTGCCCTTCGCGCCGGAGAGCTTCGACCTGATCGTGGCGTCCCTGTCGCTGCATTGGGTGAACGACCTGCCGGGCGCACTGATTCAAATCCGGCGCGCGCTGGCGCCGGATGGGCTGTTCCTGGCCTCCCTGCCCGGCCTCGGCACCCTGCAGCCGCTGCGCCAGGCGCTGGCGGAGGCGGAAAGCACCCTGCGCGGTGGGCTTTCGCCCCGCATTTCCCCCTTCCCGGAACTGCGCGACGCCGCCGGGCTGCTGCAACGCGCCGGCTTCGCCCTGCCGGTGGCGGATGTGGAGGAGGTGGGCCTGGCCTACCGCACCCCCTTCGCCCTGCTGGCGGATCTGCGCGCCGCCGGGGAGGGCAATGCCGTGCTGGCGCGCGACCCGCGCACCCCGCCGCGCGCCCTGTTCCCGATGGCCGCCGCCGCGCTGCCCGAAGGCGACCAAGGCATCACGCCCGGCCTGCGCCTGCTGATGCTGACCGGCTGGGCGCCGCATGAAAGCCAGCAGAAACCCGCCCGCCCCGGCAGTGCCACGCATCGCCTGGCGGATGCGCTGGGCACGACCGAACGCAAGGCGGGCGAGCGGCCGAATTAGGGGCGCAGCCCAGACCCGCACCCCCGCGCCTTGCATCCCCTGGGACCGCAGCGCATCTTCACCCACATATATTCGCAGCAAATCCGGACGGTCAGCACATCATGGAGCAGCAAGGCGGCGAGAGCCGTCGCATCACCCTTCACGCCCCCGCCGATTTCGAGGGGATGCGGCGTGCCGGCCGGCTTGCGGCGGAAACCCTCGACATGATCACCCCGCACATCCAGCCGGGGATCACGACGGAGGCGATCGACCGGCTGATCCACGACCACATCCTGGCCCAGAACGCCATCCCGGCGACGCTGGGTTATCGCGGCTACACCAAATCCTCCTGCACCTCGATCAACCATGTGGTCTGCCACGGCATTCCGGGGGACCGGGTGCTGCTGGATGGGGACATCATCAATATCGACGTGACGGTCATCCTGGATGGCTGGCATGGCGATACCAGCCGCATGTATGTGGCCGGCACGGCCGCCACCAAGGCGCGGCTGCTGATGGATGTCACCTATGAATCGATGATGCGCGGCATCGCGGTCATCAAGCCGGGCGCCACGCTGGGGGATATCGGCCACGCCATCCAATCCTATGTGGAGCGCAACCGCTTTTCCGTGGTGCGGGACTTCTGCGGCCATGGCATCGGCCGGCGCTTCCACGAACCCCCCAACGTGCTGCATTTCGGCCGTCGCGGCGAAGGCCCTGTCCTCAAGCCCGGCATGTTCTTCACGGTGGAGCCGATGGTGAATGCCGGGCGCCCGGAGGTGAAGGTGCTAGATGATGGCTGGACCGCCGTGACCCGCGACCGCAGCCTTTCGGCGCAGTTCGAGCATATGGTCGGCGTGACGGAGGATGGCGTGGAGATCTTCACCCTCTCCCCCGCCGGGCTGCACAAACCGCCCTTCGGCGCCTGACCGGGCTGGGGCGGGCCTTTCGGGCGCATGAGCCTCACGCCGCTGCTCGCCGCCTCCGCCACCATCCAGCTGCACGCCTTCGCCGCCCTGGCGGCGCTGGGCCTGGGGCTGGTGCAGGTGCTGGCGCCGAAGGGAACCCTGCCGCACCGGACGCTGGGTTGGGCCTGGGTCGGGCTGATGGCGGTGGTCGCGCTTTCCTCCTTCTGGATCACCTCGCGCGGCGCCTATTCCTGGATCCACCTGATTTCCGGCTGGACCCTGCTGATGCTGCCACTGGCGGTGCTGGCCGCCCGGCGCGGTCGGGTGGTCACGCACCGGCGCAGCATGATGAGCCTGTTCCTCGGCGCGCTGGTCATCGCAGGCGCCTTCACCCTGCTGCCCGGCCGCATCATGGGCGCGGTCGTCTTCGGCTGGTGACGCGCGACGGTTGAACATCCCCCGGCTTCGTTGCACCCTGGTATCCGATCAGGGGAGCCAGGATGGCCCGCAAGCCGCAATTCTCCGAGGCCAGCGCCGGGTTCGGCGGGCTGTTCACCGCCGTCACGCCCGAGCCGGCGGAGGCGCCGCCGCCCGGCCATCTCGGCCACCGCGCCCGCATGCGGACCCGCCTGCTGACCTCGGGCCCGGACAGCCTGCTGGACCACGAGATGCTGGAGATGCTGCTGTTCCAGGCGCTGCCGCGCCGGGACACCAAGCCCATCGCCCGCGCCCTGCTCGCCCGCTTCGGCAGTTTCGCGAACGCCATCGCCGCCCCCGCGCGAGACCTGCAGCAGGTGGAGGGGATGGGGGAGGCCGGCGCGGCGGCGCTGAAGACCGTGCATGGCGCGGCGCTGCGGATGATGCGGGCGGAGGTGAAGGACCAGCCCGTGCTGAACAACTGGGACCGGCTGATCTCCTACCTCTCCGCCGCGCTGGCCCGGGAATCCATCGAGCAGTTCCGCTTGCTTTTCCTCGACAGCAAGAACCGCCTGATCGCCGATGAGGCGCAGGCCCGCGGCACGGTGAACCACACCCCGGTCTATCCGCGGGAGGTGGTGAAGCGCGCGCTGGAATTGCAGGCCACCGCGCTGATCCTGGTGCACAACCACCCCTCCGGCGATCCCACCCCCTCCCGCGCCGATATCGAGATGACGCAGGAAGTGAAGGCGGCGGCCAGCGTGCTCGGCATCACGGTGCATGACCACCTGATCGTCGGCAATGGCCGCCACCTGTCCTTCCGGCGGGAGGGGCTGTTGTAGCCCGAAACAGGGCGCAACCTGCCAGCGTTGACCGCAGCCGCCGGGGTTGGGCATGCTACCGAAACATGCCCCGCCCCTCGAAGCTGATTCCTGCCCTGCTTCTCGGCCTGCTCCCTGGCCTTTTGGCCAGCGGGGCCGCCTTCGGCCAGGGCAAGCCGCCGCCGAGCAACATGCCCGGATTCAGCCAGGGCTTCCCGCCGCTGCCCACCAGCAAGCCGCCACCGCTGCCCGCCGGGCCGCAGGCCGGCATGGTGCCCCCCGGCCCCCAGGCCGGCATGGTACCCCCCGGCCCCCAGGCCGGCATGGTACCCGGCAAGCCAGGCGCACCGCCGGCGGCGGGCACCGGGCGGATGGTGTCCTCCGGCACCGGCTTCGTCGTGGCGCCGGGGCGGGCGCTGACCAACGCCCATGTGGTGGAACGCTGCCGCGCCGTGCGCGTGCGCCTGGCCGATGGCACGGACGCCACCGCCCGCGTGCTGCGCGCCGACCGCCAGCGCGACCTGGCGCTGATCGAGGTGCCGCGGAACGCCGGCCCGGCCCTGTCCTTCCGGCGGGAGATGAACATCCGCCGCGGCGAAGGCGTGGTGACCTACGGCTTCCCGCTCGCCGGCATGCTGTCCTCCGGCCCGACGCTGACGACGGGGGAGGTCTCAGCCCTGGCCGGGCTGGCGGATGACCAGCGGCAATTCCAGATCTCCGCCCCGGTGCAGCCGGGCAATTCGGGCGGGCCGCTGCTGGACCTGGCCGGCCATGTGGTCGGCGTCATCGTCTCCAAGCTCAACGCCGCCCGCGTGGCGCAGCGCACCGGCGACATCCCGCAGAATGTGAACTTCGCGGTGAAGGGCAACGAGGCGGTGGACTTCCTGCGCGATGCCGGCATCACGCCCATCTTGGCGGATGGCCCGGCGCGCACGGCGGCGGAGGTGGGCGAGATCGCGCACCCCTCCACCCTGTTCATGCGCTGCATGGGTTAGCTTTTTCGCAGCATCCAGGCGACCACGGCGGCCAGCAGGACGGAGGCCACCCACCAGGGTTGCCACACGCCGAAGGAAAGCTGCCAGGTCACCACCGCCGATACGGCCATGCCGAAGCCCGCCGGGCTGGCACCGGCGGCCAGCAGCGCCGCGGCGCCCAGCGCCGCACCCAGCAGAGCCCCCACCAGCCCCAGCTCCAGCCAGATCTGCAAGGCGGCATTGTGGGTGTGCAGCGGCAGGCGGCGGGCTGCCGGCGCGCTGAACCAGGCCCGCGCCTCCGGCGAGGTCAGGCCGTAGCGGTCCAGATCGGCGCGCGGGAAGTTCTCGCTGCCACCCGGAATCGCGCGGCTGGCCTCCATGCCCCAACCGAGCAGCGGCTTCTCGGCAATCCGGTCCACCACGAAATCCCAGATCAGGACGCGGTGCGCGGCGGATCGTGGCAGCGGCTCCAGCGACGGTGCCTGGGCCAGGCCGAAGGTGAAGACCAACGGCCCCGCCACGCTGAAGGCGGCGAAGCCCAGCGCGGCCAGGCGCGGCGCGGCACGCGGCAGGAGCATCGCCAGCCCGCCCGCCGCCAGCCCCGCCAGCGCCGCGATCTTGGCGGAATCCGCCGGCAGCCACAGCACCACCGCCAGCCCCGCCGCCACCAGCACCCCCCGCAGCGCCCAGGCCATCGGCACCGCCAGCACCAGCGGCAGCAGCAGCATCATCAGGGACATGGCCGGCTTCAGCCCGAAGCTGATCGCCGGCATGTCCGGAAAGCCGCGCACCGCCAGCCGCAACCAATTGCCGCTGGCATGGTCCACCGCCGCAAGCGCCAACCCCACCGCCAGCCCGCCCGCCAGCGCGAGGGCCAGCCGCCGCGGCGCCGCTTCCTCCGCCAGCGCCCGCGCCGCCATCAGCGCCAGGCCCAGCAGCGCCGCCAGCCCGCCGATGGTCTGCACCGCCCGCCCCGGCTCCGGCGACCACAGCGCCGCCACCGCGCACCAGCCGAGCAGCGCCACCGCCAGCCAGCCGACCCGCTCCATCTCCATTCCCGGCCGGGGCCAAGGCCAGGCGCCCCGCACGCGGCGATGCGTCACCACCGTCAGCAGAAGCGCCACCGTCACGGCCAGCGCCATTGCGCGGAACTGCGCCACGGCCAGGCCCGGCGCCACCGCCAGCAGCACCGCCACCGGCGTGGTCGGGCTGCGATGCCAGGCCAGGCTCACCGGCGCCATCACTTCCGCCCCCCATGCCGCTCCGGCTCCAGCCGTGCCTTCAGATAGGACAGCAACGGAAACGCCCCCGTGCAGAAAGCCAGCAGCACACCCCAGGCGCCCTCCCGATACCCCTTCCGCGACACATAGGATTTGAACCCGCGCGAGACGAAACGCCGCAGATTGGCGGCCAGGCTGCCGATGTTCCCGCTTTCCAGCAGATCCGCCGCCTTGGCCGAGGAATACTTGTCCAGCCGCCGCAGCATGTCCGACACGTCCCGATCGACCAGATGCACCAGCGCCCCCTGCTCGATCCGCGGCCCCTGCTCGCCCACCCAATCCAACCCCGGATGCACCCGCTGCGCCCGCCACTGCTTGGCACCCCGCCGGAACAGGCGCGGCACCGAAGTGGTCCCGAAACTGCCCGCCCAGCCAAAGCGGATCAGCCGATCCCCCACGTAATTATCGACCATGACCTGATGCCAGGCGAAGCCCGACTCGCCGATCACCCGCCGCACCGCCACCGCCAGATCCGGACTGACCCGCTCATCCGCATCCACCTCCAGCACCCAGTCACCGGTACAGGCGGCAATGCCGGCATTGCGCCGCGCACCCTCCAACTCCCACCCCCCCTCTACCACCACAGCCCCCGCCGCCCGCGCCAACGCCGCGGACCCATCGGTGCTGCGGTCCAACACCACCACCACCTCATCCGCAAACGCCACCGACGCCAAACACGCCGGCAACCGCTGCTCCTCATTCCGCGCGACAATCAGCGCCGACAGGCGGGGTGGGGACATCGGACTGGCCTCGAAAGGGCTGGAAAATGGGCGCTGGTTGTTTGCAGGGGGCGCTGCCCCCTGCACCCCCGCCAAAGGG
>NZ_JAUYTS010000030.1 GCF_030695085.1 Falsiroseomonas sp.
GAAGCTGCTGGTCTTTTCACCTGGCGTCTCCGATGCCGTGCTGGTGGGGGCTGGCGCCGAACGCGCGCCGACGCTGGCATCGCTGCTGTCGCGTGCCGATGTCGTGTCCCTGCACCGCCCGCTGCGGCCCGATACGCGCCACATGATCGACGCCGCCGCGCTGGCCTGCATGCAGCCGCATGCGCTGCTGGTGAACACCGCGCGCGGCGCCCTGATCGATGGGGCCGCGCTGGCCGCGGCGCTGCGGGCCGGCACCATCGCCGGCGCCGCCATCGATGTGTTCGAGACGGAGCCGGCCCCGGCCACGGACCCGATCCTCGCTGCCCCCAACACCGTGCTCGCCCCGCATATCGGCGGCGTGACCGAACAGGCGATGCGGGAGACGGCGCTGCAATGCGCCGCGCAGATCCTGGATGTCCTCGCCGGCCGCCGCCCGCCCCACCTGGTCCAGCCCGACATCTGGGACCGACGCCGCATGGAGACCGCCGCATGAAGCTGCTCGCATTCACCGCCGATGGCACGCCCCGCACCGGGCGGCTGGACGGGGACCAGGTGCTCGGCTTCGCCGGCAACCCGCCGCTGGCCCGCGCGCTGGCCCAGGGCGCACCGGCCGAGGAAGGGCGCTGGCCGCTCTCGGCCGTGACCATCACCGCGCCGCTGCCGGAGGCGCGGCTGTTCTGTATCGGCCTGAACTACCCGAAGCCGCACCCGCTGGGCGGGGAGGTTAAGGCACCACCGCATATCAGCTACTTCATCAAGCATCAGGCGGCGCTGGTGACGCATGGCGCGGCGCTGCGCCCGCCGGGGGTCTCGCCGCAATTCGACTATGAGTGCGAGCTGGCCGTGGTGATCGGCAAGCCGGGCCACCGGATCGCGGAGGCGGATGCGCTGGACCATGTCGGCGGCTACACCATCCTGAACGATGGCTCGGTGCGCGACTGGCAAGCGCACAGCGTCACCGCCGGCAAGAACTTTTTCGAGTCCGGAAGCTGGGGGCCGTTCGTCACCACGGCCGATGAGGTCGCGGATTGGCGCGAGTTGCGGCTGCAGACGCGGCTGAACGGCCGCACGGTGCAGGACAGCAAGGCGGGGGCGATGTTCTTCGGATTGGAGAAGATCATCGCCTATCTTTCCACCATCACGCCCCTGCTGCCGGGCGATGTCATCGCCACGGGTTCACCCGAAGGCACCGGCGCCACCCAGAAGCCGCAGCGCTTTCTGATCTCCGGCGATTCTTTGGAGTTCGAGGTTTCGGGCCTCGGCATCCTGGCCAATACTGTCGCCTGAATCTCGGAAGGCCCCGCCCCATGGATATCAACACGCCATCCCGCATCCCCGCCGGCATCGACGAGGCCGAATGGGCGATCCGCTGCGACCTTGCCGCGCTGTATCGCCTGGTCGCGCATCACAAGATGACGGACCTGATCTACACGCACATCAGCGCCCGCATCCCCGGCCCGGATCACCACTTCCTGATCAACCGCTACGGCGTGATGTTCCACGAGATGCGCGCCAGCGACCTGGTGAAGATCGACCTCGATGGCAATGTGGTGGACCCGCACCACCCCGCCACGCCGACCACGGTGAACAAGGCCGGCTTCGTCATCCATTCCGCCATCCATGCGGCGCGGGAGGATGCGATCTGCGTCGTGCACACCCACACCGCGGCCGGCATCGCCGTCTCCGCCCAGGAGCACGGGCTGCTGCCGATCAGCCAGCACGCGCTGAAATTCTACGGCCGCCTCGCCTATCACGGCTATGAGGGCATTGCGCTGGATCTGGAGGAACGTGACCGGCTGGTGGCCGATCTCGGCGAGCACAGCGCGATGATCCTGGTGAATCACGGCCTGCTGGTCACCGGCCGCACCATCCCGGAAGCCTGGAACCAGATCTACTACCTCGAGCGCGCCTGCCAGGCGCAGGTCGCGGCGCTTTCGGGCGGCGCCAAGCTGATCCTGCCGCCGGAGGAGGTGCGGCTGCGCACCGCCAGCCAGTATGGCCGCGACCCGAACAGCCCGACCATGGCCCTCGCCTGGCAGGCCAGCCTGCGGCTGATCGAGGGCGACCGCACGGATTGGCGCTGCTGATCATGGCCTTGCACGAACAGACCCGCGCCGCACTGAAGCGCGTCTCCACCGCCACGCTCGCCACCGCGCTGTTCAAGCGCGGCTTCCGCAGCCAGATGATCCAGGGCGTGCTGCCGCTGGCCCCGCTGGGGGAAAGCATGGTGGGGGAGGCATTCACCCTGCGGACGATCCCGGCGCGGGAGGATCTGAACACCCTGTCCGCCTTCCGCGACCGCGCCCACCCGCAGCGCAAGGGCGTGGAGGATTGCCCGCCCGGCCACATCTTCGTCGTGGACAGCCGCAAGGACCCTCGGGCGGCCTCGGCCGGCGGCATCCTGGTGACGCGGCTGATGGTGCGCGGCGTGGCTGGCGTGGTGACGGATGGCGGTTTCCGGGACGCGGCGGATATCGCGAAGCTCGCGATCCCGGCCTTCCATGCCCGGCCCTCCGCGCCCACCAACCTGACGCTGCACCAGCCGATCGAGGCCAATGTGCCGATCGGCTGCGGCGATGCGCCGGTGTTTCCGGGCGATGTTCTGGTCGGCGACAATGACGGCGTCATCGTCATCCCCGCCCATATCGCCGATGAGGTCACCGCCGAGGCGGTGGAGATGACCGCCTTCGAGGATTTCGTGCAGGAGATGGTGGCCGGTGGCCAATCCATCCTCGGCCTGTATCCGCCGACGGAGGAGAGCAATCTGGAACGCTTCGCCGCATGGCGGAAGCAGCACGGACGGTGACGTGACCGGCAGCCTCTACGACCGGCCCGACTTCTTCGCCGCCTATGCCCGCCTGCCACGTTCCGAGAAGGGGCTGGAGGCGGCGCCGGAATGGCCCGCGCTCCGGGCCCTGCTGCCGGAGATGGCGGGGAAGCGGGTGCTCGACCTCGGCTGCGGCTATGGCTGGTTCGCGCGTTGGGCGCGGGCGCAGGGGGCGGAAAGCGTGCTGGCGCTCGATGTCTCGGCCCGCATGCTGGAACGCGCCGCGGCGCTGACGGAGGGCGAGGGCATCGAATACCGCGAGGGGGATCTGGAGGCGCTGGACCTGCCCATCGCGGCCTTCGACCTCGTTTTCTCCTCGCTCGCCTTCCATTATGTGGTGGAATTGCCGGACATGCTGCGGCGGGTGCATGCGGCGATGGCACCGGGCGGGGTGCTGGTGTTTTCCCAGGAACATCCGCTGCTGACGGCGCCGAGCAACCCCGGCTGGATCACGCCGACGCCGGGCCAGCGGGTCTGGGCGCTGGATGACTATCTGGAGGAAGGGCCACGGGTGACGGACTGGCTCGCGCCTGGCGTGGTGAAGCAGCACCGCAGCCTCGGCACGCTGGTCAACGCGCTGATCGGCGCCGGCCTGACGCTGGCGCATCTGGAGGAATGGTCGCCCACACCCGCGCAGATCCAGGCCGAGCCCGACTGGGCGGAAGACCGCGACCGGCCGAGCTTCCTGCTGGTGAAGGCGGCCGGCTGAGCCGGGCTATTCCGCGACGAAGCGGGTGTTGTTGCGCTGGCGGTCCCAGAACATCGTCACCCGGCTGACGCGGCACAGATTGACCTGCCGCATTTCGGATTGATCACGATCCTCATAGACGATCTTGATGTCCCACAGGCATTCGCTGGAATTGCCCGAGAAGGTCACGTTGAAGCTGCGGCCATTGGCCAGCACGTTCTGGCCGAGCAGGTCGCGGCCCCAGTTCGGGCTGCTGGAGGGGCCGACATAGATCTCGTTGATCTGGTAGCCGGAGCGATTGAGCATCTCGAAATCCTGCCGCCCCTGCGCCTGGGCCGCCGGGGAAAGGCAGATCGCCGCGAAGCTGGCGAGCAGAAGACGGCGCATGGGACGTGTCCTTTTCCGTGTGAGGCCCCATCCATTGCACTGATTTCCGCAACCATGAAGTATGTTGCGTATTAGAAATATGTTAGCCCGGCCGCGCCAGCATCACCCTGATATCCAGCCCCTCCGCCGGCGGCCGGTCCAGCCGCAGGCCGAGCTCAAGCTCCGAGAGGTGCCGCTGCATCAGCCCGGCGGCGGCGCGGTGGCGGCGGGCGCGGATCAGCGCCACCAGCTCCGCATGGTCGTCATGCCAGCAGGCCAGGCCGGTGCGATCCTCATACAGCGCCACCACCAGGCTGGTCCGCGCCACCAGCAGCCGTACCTGTTCCTCCAGGATCGGGTTGCCGGATAGCCGCGCCACCAGCGTGTGAAAGCCGCCCGACAGCTCGATCGCCTCCCGCACCCGCCCGGCCTTTCGCAGCCGCGCTTCCTCGGCCAGGTTGGCGGCGAGTTCATCGGCCTGCTTCGGGTCGCCGCGCCGGGCCACCGCCTCGGTGGTGCCGGCCTCGATGGCGCGGCGGGCGGCGAAGATGGCGCGGGCTTCCTCGGCATCCGGGGCCGCGACGAAGACGCCGCGATTGGGCGGCGCGACGGCTAGCCTTTCCCAGACCAGGCGCCGCAGCGCATCGCCGATCGCGCGGCGGCCGATATCGAAGGTCTCGATCAGGGATTGCTCGGTGAGCTTGGTGCCGGGCGGCAGGCGCTGATCGACGATGGCCTGGAACAGATGGGCGTGCACACCATCCGCATCCTCGGCCTTTGGCCGCGTGGCGGGCGTCACCACCCCCACCATTCGCCCTGCGCCTTGGCGCATCTGCCGCACTCCTGCACACCGGATTGCGCGCAATCCTGCCCGACGCGCGCTTTCGGGGCAAATCCGCCCCCGGAACGGGCTGGCACGACCCTTGCTGTTGCCTGCACAGGTCAGACAGGAACCAAACCGATGAGGATCACGCGCCGCCTACTGCTCGCTACCCCCGCACTGCTCGCCACCCGCGCCAACGCGCAGGCGCCGCTCGACATCAAGGTTTCGCTCGCCGCGCCCTTCGATGGCTCCAACGCCGCCTTCTTCCTGGCCGAGGAACGCGGCTGGTACGCCGAGGCCGGGCTGCGCCCGCAATTCGACAGTTCGGGCGGGTCGGGCGAAGCGGTGACCCGCGTCGGCTCCGGCAGCTATGATTTCGGCATCGGCGACATCAACGTGCTGCTGGAATTCAACGCCAAGAACCCGGCCTCCGCCGCGCGCTGCGTCTATATGGTCTACTACCGCAGCCCGCTTTCCGCTGCGTCCTTCACCCGGGCGGGAATCGACAGCGCGGCGAAGCTGGCCGGCAAGCGCATCGGCGCGGCGCTGACCGATGGCGCCTACCGCATCTTCCCGGCCTTCGCCGCGGTGGCCGGCATCGATGCCAGCACCATCCGCTGGCAGTATGGCGACCTGCGGCTGCGCGAGGCCTTCCTGCTGCGCGGCGATGCCGATGCCATTCTTGGCTTCGACAGCACCATGTATTTCGGCCTGACCCGCGCCGGTGCGAAGCCGGAGGATATCCGCTTCACCTACTTCGCCGATGCCGGCCTGCCGCTCTATGGCAACGGCATCCTCGCCTCGAAACGGATGCTGGAGGGCAATCCGGAAGCGGTGCGGCGCTTCACTGCCGCTTCCGCCCGCGGTTGGCAGGCGGCGATGGCCGAGCCTGCCGCGGCGATCGCCGCACTCCGCAAGCGTCAGTCGCTGACCGATGTGCCGCTGGAGACGGAGAAGCTGCGCTGGCTCATCACCAAGCAGTTGACCACGGAGGAAAGCCGCGCGGATGGCCTCGGCGGCGTGCGCGCCGACCGTTTCTCCGAATCCGTCGCCACGGTTTCCCGCGCCTTCGGGCTGGCCACGCCGCTGGCGCCGGGCGATGTTTTCGATCCTGCCTTCCTGCCCTCCGCCGAGATTCGACGCATCCCAACGTGAACCCCTTCGACACCATCATCCGTGGCGGCACCGTCGCCACGGCCTCGGACGTCTTCCGCGCCGATATCGGCATCACCGCCGGGCGCATCACCGCGCTGGCCGAGCGGCTGCAGGGCGCGGAACGGGTGATCGATGCCACCGGCCGGCTGGTTCTGCCCGGCGGCATCGACGCGCATGTGCATATCGACCAGGTGCAGGCGCCGGGGCTGGCCTCCGCCGGGGCGCGGATGGCGGATGGGTTCCTGACCGGCACGCGCAGCGCGGCCTTTGGCGGCACCACCTGCACCCTGTCCTTCGCCGTGCAGCATCGCGGGGCATCGCTGCGCGCGGCGGTGGCGGATTATCACCGGCGGGCGCAGGGCAATGCCTTCGTGGACTACGCCTTCCATCTGGTCGTCAGCGACCCGACGCCGGAGGTGCTGGGCCAGGAGTTGCCGGCGCTGATCGCGCGCGGCCATCGCAGCGTGAAGGTCTACATGACCTATGAGGCGATGCGCCTGTCGGATCGCCAGATCCTCGACGTGCTCGACGTCTCCCGCGCCCAGCGGGCCATCACGCTGGTGCATGCGGAGAATCACGAGATCATCGGTTGGCTCGCCGACCGGCTGGAACGCGCCGGCGACACCCGCCCGAAGCACCACGCCACATCGCGGCCCCTGGCGGTGGAGCGGGAGGCGACGCACCGGGCGCTGACGCTGGGCGAGGTCGCGGACACGCCTTTGGTCATCGTCCATGTCAGCGGCGCCGAACCGCTGGAGGAAATCCGCCGCGCCCGGGCGCGCGGCCTGACCGTCTTTGCCGAGACCTGCCCGCAATACCTGCTGCTGACCGAGGGCGACCTGGACCAGCCGGACATGCTCGGTGCCAAGGTGATGTGCAGCCCGCCGCCGCGCGACAGCGCCAGCCAGGCGGCCTGCTGGCGCGGGCTTGAGGATGGCAGCTTCGACATCTTCAACAGCGACCACGCCCCCTATCGCTTCGATGCGGAGGGCAAGCTGCATGCCGGGCCGAACCCGCCTTTCCGCAAGGTGGCGAATGGAATCCCCGGCCTGGCGACGCGGATGCCGCTGCTGTTCAGCGAGGGTGTGGTCACCGGCCGCATTTCCCTGCCGCGCTTCGTCGCGCTGACCGCGACCAACAATGCCGCGCTGTATGGGCTGGCGGGGAAGGGGCGCATCGCGGTGGGGGCGGATGCGGACCTCGCCATCTGGGACCCGGAAAAGCGCGTCACCCTCACCAACGACCTGCTGCATCACGCGGTCGACTACACCCCCTATGAGGGCCGCATCGTCACCGGCTGGCCGGAACTGGTGATGTCGCGCGGCGAGGTGGTGGTGCAGGACGGCGCGCTGCTGGCTGCGCCGGGGCGCGGGCGCTTCCTGGAACAACATGTCTCCTCGGCCTTCGGGCCGGCGGCGGAGGGTCTGCCATGGATCTCGGACTGAAGGGGCGCCGGGCGCTGGTGCTCGGCGGCAATCGCGGCATGGGGCTGGCCATCGCGCAGGCCCTGGCGGCGGAAGGCGCGCGCGTGGCGATCGCGGCGCGGGACCGGGCGGCGCTGGATGCTGCGGTGGCGACGCTGGGGGAGGGGGCGGCCGGCTTCCCGCTGGACCTGATGGACACCGCCGGCCTCGATACCTTCGCCGCGACCGTCACACAGGATTTTGGCGCGCCCGAAATCCTGGTGAACAACACCGGCGGCCCAGCCTATGGCGGCGCCTCCGGCCGCGCCGTGGCGGATTGGACGGAGGCGTTTCAGGGCATGGCGCTCTCGGTCATCCGGCTGACCGATCTGTTCCTGCCGGCGATGCGGGAAGCGGGCTGGGGCAGGGTGCTCACCGTGGTTTCCACCGGGGCGGTGCAGCCGCTGCCGGTGCTCGGCATTTCCAATTCCATCCGCGCCGGGATCATCGCCTGGTCGAAGACCCTGTCGGGCGAGGTGGCGAAGGACGGCGTCACGGTGAATATCCTGATGCCCGGCCGGGTCGGCACCGATCGCGTGCACCTGACCGACGCCGCCGCGGCGGAGCGCGAAGGCGTGCCGGCCGAGTCCATTCGCCAGCGTTCCTGGGCGCAGATCCCGATGGGCCGTTATGCGGAGCCGGAGGAGATCGCCGCCATGGCCGCCTTCGCCTGTTCCACCCGCGCCAGCTACGTCACCGGCGCCGTGCTGCGCGTCGATGGCGGCTTCGTGCGCCATGTCTGAAACCGGCCGCGACCTGCGGCTGGCCGCGCGGGCCGGCTTCGCGGGGCGCACCGTCGGCCGCGCGCGGGGTTGTGTTCATGCCAATCTGGTGGTGCTGCCGGCCGCGCAGGCTTCAGGGTTTGCCGCCTTCTGCACAGCCAATCCGGTGGCCTGCCCGCTGCTGGCAGTGGGTGCGCCGGGTGATCCGCGACTGCCGGGGCTGGGCGAGGACCTGGATGTGCGGACCGACCTGCCGGGCTACCTGCGGCACCGGGATGGCCAGGCCACGCCCGCCGCCGATCTGCTGGCCTACTGGCAGGCCGATTCGGTGGCGATCGCCATCGGCTGCTGGTTCGGGGCGGAGGCGGCGCTGGCGGCGGCCGGCATCCGCATGCGGCATGTCGAGCTGGGCCTGCAAGGCCCGCTATTCCGCAGCAACCGCATGGCCAGCCCGGCGGGTGGCTTCGCCGGGCCGGTCGTGGTCTCCGCCCGCCCCTTCGCCGCTGCCGATGTGCCGCGCGTCGCCGCCATCACCGCCCTTCTGCCGCGCAGCCATGGCGCGCCGCTGCACCAGGGCGACCCGGCCGCGCTCGGCATCGCGGACCTGGCCCGGCCCGATTGGGGCGAGCCGATCCCGCCCGAGGCCGGGGAGGTGCTGGTCTATTGGGGCTGCGGCCTCACCGCGCTCGCCGCGCTGGAAGCCGCCGGCCTGTCCGCTTTCGCAACCCACGCCCCCGGCTGCATGCTGGTGACTGATCTGCCGGAGGAACTGCCCAGATGGCCCTGACCCGCCCCGCCCTGAAACTCACCCAGGATGCCGCCCTCGCCCTGGTCCAGGCCGCCGCCGAGGCCGCCACCGCGATGGGCGTGCCGCAATGCATCGCCGTGGTGGATGAGGGCTGCAACCTGCTGGCCTTCCTGCGCATGGATGGCGCCCGCGTGCTGTCCATCGACAGCGCCCGCCGCAAGGCGGAGACCGCCGCCGCCATGGGCAAGCCGAGCGGTGCGATGCATGCGGAGGTCGAGATCAAGCTCGCCATCGCCAGCGATGGCCGCATGACCAATCTCAAGGGCGGCATGCCCATCATCGTCGAGGGCCAGGTGGTGGGCGGCATCGGCATCGGCTCCGGCACCGGGGACCAGGACCGTGAGATTGCGGCGGCCGCCATTGCCCGCGTGTTTGGCTGAAACCATCCGGCGGCCATGAACGTTCTGGCAACACAAGCCGGAGCAACGCACCAATGGCCGACCGCAAGACAGCGCCCATCGCGGATGAGAACCCCAAGACCACCCCTGATCCGGGTTCCAACACCATCAAGGACCCGGCGGACTGGACCACCGGGGAGGAGCCGATGACCGGCGCCCAGGCCTCCTACCTCAAGACGCTGAGCGAGGAGGCGAAGGAAGAATTCGATGCCTCCCTCTCCAAGGCCGAAGCCTCCCTGCGGATCGATGCGTTGCAGGCGAGGACGGGGCGCGGCAAGCCTCAGGCGTAGGCGCGTTCGACCAGGGGGCCGGGCGGCGGGGCGCTGGCGATCTCGCGGATGATCTTGCGCTTCACCGCGGTTTCGAAGGCCTCGAAGCCCTCCGCCACCATCAGGAAGGCGCCCGGCCCGCCGATCACCTCATCCCGGTAGTAGGAATCGAGCGGCGGCATGCCCGCGGCCCAGGGCTGCGGGGACCGGTCCAGCACCGCCAGCCCATTGAGCACGATGCCCCTGGCCAGCGCATCCTGCCGCGCATCGGCAACCGGGCGGCCGGAATTGCTGATGCCGTCGCCGGAGATGTCCACCACCTTCCGCGTGCCCTCATACCCCTGGCCGAACAGCCCGGCCGCATAGTCGATGGCGCCGGAGATCGAGGTATAAAGCCAGGTGCGTCGCGGCGCGGCGTCCAGCGCCTGGGCCAGCCCTTCCGCCGTCGCGGAGCCATCCACCCGGGTCCAGGGAACCAGCAATTCCTGGATGTGCCAGTCGGACCAGGTGAACAGCGTCACCGCGATCTGGCCGAGCGGGCCGCCGGCGATGCCCTCGATCAGCTTGGGGTCGCGGAAGGCGGCGGCGTAGCCCCGGAACTGAAGCTCCTGCTCCTGCTCATCAACGGAGCGGCTGACATCGACGGCCAGAACCAGTTCGATATCGACCGGCTCCATCGCCCGGGCAGGGGCGGGGCGCAGGATCAGCGGCGCGGCAAGCGCCCCGCCGATCAGGCCTCGCCGAGTGGGTGATCCGATCCTCATGGTGCACACGCTCCTTCGCAGCCGTCATGGCCGTGTCTGAAGCGGTACTCCCTGGCGATTTCCTAGCGGTGAAAATGCTGCGCTGCAACATAAAAGCTGCTGAAATCCGAGGCGATCCGGCCAAGGAGCGACCCGTCTGGGCCCGGGATTTCCAGATTTGCCCAATTTGTGGGCTGTTCAGCCCGGGAAGCGGGTCTCGCCGATGGCGGGCAGGGCGTTCGCCCGGTCGCGCAGCGCCGCCAGCGCCGGGAAACGGCCAGCGGCCAGTTCGGGCAGCACCATGTCGGAGAAATCCAACCCGGCCACCACCGTCACATCGGCCTGCGTCAACCGCTCGCCGCAGAGCCAGCCGCCCGATTCCGCCAGGCGGTCGAGCGCGGCGAAGGCGGCCTGCGCCTGGGCGGTCTGCTTCGCCTGGCCCTCGGCCCAGTGCAGCCCGTCGGGGCGGCGGGTCTCGTAATAGGCGCCCACCACTTTCTCCGTTGCGCCGACCGCCAGCGCCACGGCGCGCAGCACTTCCCGCCGCGCGGCACCGGAGGGGGGCACCAAGGCGCGGTCGGGGCCGGCCAGGTCATCCAGCGCATCCAGGATGGCGGCGCTGTCCACCAGCACCTCGCCATCCTCCATCACCAGGGCGGGCACGCGGCCCAGCGGGTTGAAGCCGCGGATCTCCTCCGCGTTCTGCGCCACGCTGAAGGGGCGCTGCGTGTAGCGCAGGCCCAGCAGGTTGAGACTGGCCGCGGTGCGGCGGACGAAGGGGGACAGGTTACGGCCGATGAGGATCATGCGCGCAGACTTCCCCGCGCAACGGCAAAAGAAAAGGGGCTAGGCAAAAGAAAAGGGGGCGCCTTGCGGCACCCCCCGTTCCGGTCGCTGTGTCGGGAAGCCTGCGATCAGCGCAGGACGATCTCGACGCGGCGGTTCTGCGGCTCGCGCACGCCATCGGCGGTCGGAACCAGCGGGCGGCTCTCGCCGAAGGCCTGGATGGCCATCGCGGCGCGCGGCACGCCACGGCGCTCGAGCTCGGCGGCCACGGCGGCTGCGCGGCGCTCGGACAGGCGCTGGTTGTACTGCGGCGAGCCCGCACGGTCGGCGTGGCCGGAGACCTCGATGCGGGTCGAGCCGACGCTCTGGCTGTTCGTCGCGGCCTCACCGATGATCTGGCGGGCACGGTCCGTCAGGTCGGCGCGGTCGAAGTCGAAGAACACCAGGTAGGTGCGGGCAACCGCCGGGGCGGCGGCCGGCGGCGGGGCCGGGGCCAC
>NZ_JAUYTS010000046.1 GCF_030695085.1 Falsiroseomonas sp.
GGGCACGGTCCGTCAGGTCGGCGCGGTCGAAGTCGAAGAACACCAGGTAGGTGCGGGCAACCGCCGGGGCGGCGGCCGGCGGCGGGGCCGGGGCCACGACCGGCGGCGGCGGCGTCACGCCGAAGGCGTAGCGCAGGCCGATCATCAGGCTGTGGTTGAAGTTGTCCAGCTCCGCCTTGCCGGGCGCGGAGAAGTCGCGGCGGGCGCCGACTTCATTGTCGAGCGTGCCCATGAAGCGGTACTCGGTGGTGACCGCGAGGCCCGGGATTTCCGCCACGTTGAAGGCGATGCCGGCGATCGCCTGATAGGCGAAGCGGCCGTCGGTGCCGTTCAGGCTGACGGTGCCGGGGACGCCCACATTGCCGCGGATGTCGTTGTCCACCCACTGGTAGCCAGCGCCGACGCCGACATAGGGGGTCAGCGGGATGGTCGGGCCCAGGTCGATGTCATACAGGGCGTTCGCCATCACGCCGTAGGTGGTGACGCTGCCGAGGGTGCGATTGTTGCTCGGCAGGCCGAAGCCGCTCACCTTGTCCACATCGTTGTTGCGGTAGGAGCCTTCGATCTCGGCGCGCACGCCGTTGCCGAAGCCGTAGCCGAGGCTCAGCGTCCCAACAAAGCCGTACTTGAACTCGGCGGTGCCACCGCGCGGGCCAAGCATGTTGTTGGACAGCGTGGCGTCCGAATTCTGGCGCAGGTTGGCACCGACGCCGGCGCCGACATACAAGCCGCTGATCGGCTGGGCGTTCGCGGCAACCGGCAGGGCCAGCACCGTGGCGGCCAGAAGGATCTTCCTCAAGCTCATGACAATCTCCTCAAAGACAAAACCGACACCGTCTGGCGTGAGTCTGTGCCGCGCCGGCCCAGGCCCCGCAACGCCAAGTGCATAGCCGACTTCTACACTGATTCGTGCGATCAAACACCCTTAACGTACCGACTTCCCAATACTGTGACCACAACAGCACATGGGTGTGTGGCTATCGGGTCACAGTGGAGAAAGAAGCTCGGCATTCGCTGTGTCGCGGAGGGTGCCGGCCGGCAGAAGGCGCGTCGCATGGCCCAGTTTGCGGCCGGTCCGCGCCTCCGCCTTGCCGTACAGGTGCAGCGCAACATCGGCCGCGGCGGCCAGGGTGGGCCATGCGGCGAAGCTCTCGGGCCCCACCAGGTTCTTCATCACCGCATCGGCGTGCCGCCCAGGCTCCGGCAGCGGCAAGCCGGCTACCGCACGCATATGCAGCTCGAACTGGCCGTGGTGGCAGGCATCCATGGTCCAGTGCCCGGAATTATGTGGCCGGGGCGCCATCTCATTGGCCATCAGCGTGCCATCCGGCAACAGGAACAGCTCCAGCGCCAGCACACCCACCAGCTCCAGCGCCGTGGCCAGCGCCGCGACATGGGCGCGCGCCTGCAGCGCCACTTCGTCCGGCACGAGGGCCGGGGCGAAGCTCAGATCCAGGATGTGGTGAGCGTGGCGATTCTCCACGGCATCGAACGTCACCACCTGCCCATCCACGCCGCGTGCGGCGATGGCCGAGACCTCCTTGGCGAAGGGGATGAAGGCCTCCAGGATCAGCGGGTGCGGCGCCAGCCGGGCAAAGGCCTCCGCCGCGTCGCCGGGCGCGCGCAGCACGGCCTGGCCACGGCCATCATAGCCCATGCGGGTGGTCTTCAGCACCGCCGGCAGGCCGAGTTCCGCGATACCGGACTCCAGCTCCGCCAGGCTGTGCACCGCGCGCCAGGGGCCGACCGGGATGCCAGCCTGTTCGAAGAAGCGCTTCTCCGCGACGCGATCCTGGCCGATTCGCAATGCCGCGACGCCGGGCCGGCAAGGCACCAGGGGCGCGATCGCATCCAGCGTCGCGGCCGGCACATTCTCGAATTCGAAGGTCACCACATCCACCGCCGCGGCGAAGGCGGCCAGCGCCGCCGCATCCGTATAGGCGGCCACGGTGCGGGCGGCGGCCACCTGCATGCCGGGGCTGTCATCCTCCGGCGCGAAGACGTGGCAGCGATAGCCGAGCGCCGCGGCTGCCAACGCCGACATGCGGCCAAGCTGCCCACCGCCCAGGATGCCAATGGTGGAGCCCGGCGGGAGGAGAACGGGTGGGAGGACCGGGTGGGTCAAATCGGCGACTCCGCCACGGCATCGGTCTGCGCGGCGCGGAAGGCGGCCAGGCGCGCGGCCAGGGCCGGGTCCTCCAGCGCCAGGATGGCGGCGGCCAGCAGCCCGGCATTGATGGCGCCGGCCTTGCCGATGGCCAGCGTGCCCACCGGAATGCCGCCCGGCATCTGCACGATGGACATCAGGCTATCCATGCCCTTCAGCGCATGGCTTTCGACCGGCACGCCGAGCACCGGCAGCGCGGTGAGGGAGGCGACCATGCCCGGCAACGCCGCGGCCCCGCCGGCACCGGCGATCAGCACCTTCAGCCCACGCCCGGCGGCCGCCTGGGCGTAGTCATACATCCGGGTGGGTGTGCGGTGGGCGGAGACCACCCGTGTCTCATGCGCCACACCCAGGCGGGCCAGGATGTCCGCCGCATGGCGCATCGTCTCCCAGTCCGAGGTGCTGCCCATGATGACGCCCACGCGCGGTTGCGGGGGGTTCACTTCGTTCATCGGCACCTCGGCGGTCTTTCGGTCTGGTCAAGTGGGCGGCAGGTCAGGCGATGATGTCCGGGACCAGCTGGCTTTCCAGCCACGCGATCTCGTCCTTCAGCTTGAGTTTGCGCTTTTTCAGGCGCTGCAGCTGCAGGGCATCGGTCCCGGCCTCATCGAGGCGGGCGATCACGGTATCCAGGTCCCGGTGCTCGCTGCGGAGTTCGTGCAGACGGCGGAGGAGGCTGTCGCGGTCGGCCTGCATGCGCCCCCGAATATTACGGTTGGATGTCTCAAACTTGGCGCTGGAAAGCGCCGCCCATCCGCATAACATGACATCCGCGGGCGCAGAAGGGACGGTTGCGCGCCCGGGGCCGGTTCCGCCGCCTGAATCCCCATGCGGTGCCCGCCCCCTGGCGTGGATCGTGCCGCCGCTGCCCCGCAAGGCAACGGACAAGGATGATTTGCATGGCCGAGGCTGCCCGTATCCGCTCCCTTGAGGCGCGGCATGCCACGCTTGAAACGCGAATCGCGGAGGAAGGCGGACGACCCCGCCCCGATGATTTGGCGCTGATGCGCCTGAAGCGCGAAAAGCTGCGCCTCAAGGAGGAGATGGAGAAGTTGAAGGGCACCCTGGTCCACTAGGAACCAGGACATCTCCCGCGGCCAGGACGGCCGCGGGAGCCCCGCTCAGGCGGCCGCGTCGTCCAGCGGCTGCGGCGGGGCCACCGGGCCACCTGCCCGGTCATTGGCGGTGCCGACCGCCTCATTCAGCGAAGTCTGCGTGCAGAGGCCCAGCGTCACCGGGTCCCGCGGCTTGATGTTCGCCGTGTTGGGGTGGGTCTTGTCCCGCACCTTGGCGATGGTCTCCTTGGTGGTGGCCAGCAGCTTCACGATCTGTGGGTCCGAAAGCTGCGGGTAGTTCCGCAGCAGCCAGGCAATCGCATCCGGCCGTTCCGTACGCTTCGCCACGGGAATGTAGCGCGCGCCCTTGTTGCGCTGCTTCGGCAGCGGCGTGGAACGCTCCGTCAGCACCAGGCGTGCGGCCGGGTTCGCCTCGCAGCGGATGATCTCCGCCCGCGTCAGCTGGTCGTTCGCCACCGGATCGTAGCCGACGATGCCCTGCGCCACCTCGCCATCCGCGATGGCCTGGACTTCCAGCGGGTGCATGCCCACGAATTCGGCGATCTGCTCGAAGGAGAGCGACGTCTTTTCGATCAGCCACACCGCGGTGGCCTTCGGCATCAGGGGCGTCTTCATGATGGGACCCTTAGAGCCGCTTCACCATGCCCGGGGCACGATGAACCGCCTACAGCTTGTTGTTTCGTCGCATTTTTCGAGTCGTCCGGCAGAGCCGCCTGGCTGGAAAATGCTTAAGGTGGTTTGGCCCGCGACCCGGGCAGCCAACCATTCCGGCAGGGGCGCCCGCGCCTCGTTGCCTCGGATATAGAGAGCGGCCGGGGCCGGGTCAAAGCCTTGAGGACAGGAGAAAGGGCCAGAATGATGATGGAGGAGGAGGGGCCGCGCCCCACCACGCGCTTCACCAGGCCGGTGATGGATCGCTGGGACGTGGACGAGCTGCGCGCCTACATCGCCGAGCTGCGCGTGGAGATCGCCCGCGCCGAGGCCGAGATAGGCAAGCGGCAGGCCGGACGCGCCGCGGCGGACCTGTTCTTCAGGCCGCCTGGCTGAATGCGAAAGGGCCGGCGGGGTGATCCGCCGGCCCGGTCTGGCTCAGGCCGCCTGGGCCTGCGGCGCCTCGTTCTCCAGCACGCGCTGGGCCTTTGGCGCCTGGATCTCGATCCGGCGCGGCTTCAGCGCCTCCGGCACCTGGCGCTTCAGCGCCACATGCAACAGGCCGTGTTCAAGCTGCGCGCCCTCGATGACAATGTGGTCTGCGAGGACGAAGCGGCGCTCGAAGGCCCGCCCGGCGATGCCGCGATACAGCACGCGGCCGTTATCCTGCGCGGCGGCGGCCGGCGCGGCCTTGCCGGACACGGTCAGCGTGTTGTCATGCGCCGTGACCTCGATGTCATCCGGGCCGAAGCCGGCGACGGCCATGGTCAGCACGTAGCTGTCCTCACCGGTCTTCTCGATGTTGTAGGGCGGGTAGCTGGGCCCCTCGGCCGCGGCGCGGGCGTTTTCCACCAGGCGGGCCATGCGGTCGAAGCCGATGGCGGAGCGGAACAGGGGAGAGAAATCAAGAGCGTTCACGGTAGACCTCCTGCGATAGCAAGGTCGTTGCACGGCGGATTTCCGTCTGTTGCCCCCGCGAGGCGGGCGGCATCGTCCGGGATCCACGCCGTCGGCCCCGATCGGGCACCGCCGGCAGCGCAGGAATTGGTGAAATGTCCGGCTGGGTTCAAGAGGGCCAGAGACGCGAAAAAGCGCGCCCCGGAGACCGGAGCGCGCCCTTTCTGAACCTTGGAACCCGCGCCGGGTCAGGCCGTCTTGCGGACGCCCAGGCCTGCGAACTTCTTGTTGAACTTGGCGATCTGGCCGCCCGTGTCCATCACGCGCTGCTGGCCGGTCCAGGCCGGGTGCGACTTGGGGTCGATGTCGAGGCGCATCGTATCGCCTTCCTTGCCGTAGCAGGACCGGGTGGTGAAGGTCGTACCATCCGTCATGATGATGTTGATGGTGTGGTACTCGGGATGGATGTCGGGCTTCATCGCATTGTGCTCGCGCATATGGGCCCACCGACAGCGACCGGCAGGCGCGGGAAGGCGGGCTATAGAGGACACCCCCAGCCGGCGCAACCGGCGCGCGCCCATTGGGGGCGTCGCCACGCTACGACATAACCAAATGCGGGCTATTGTATAACCGAATGCATCCTTCCGGCTTGCGGCGCTTCGATCGCGGGCGAACATGGCCGGCATGCCCCATGATGCCTGCGGTCACGACCACGTCTTCACCGGCAACGACCCGGCCTTCCGGCGCGTGCTCTGGATCATCATCCTGCTCAATGCCGGGATGTTCGTGGTGGAGTTCGCGGCCGGCGCCATTGCCGGGTCGCTTGCCTTGCAGGCGGACAGCCTGGATTTCGCCATGGATGCGGCGACCTACGGCCTCTCGCTCGCCGTCATCGGCATGGCGGCGGCAACCCGGGCGCGGGCGGCACTGCTGAAGGCGGCCTCGCTCGGCCTCATCGCGGCCTGGGTGCTCGGCGCGGCGCTGTGGCGCGTGGTGGAGGGCGGGGTGCCGGAGCCCTTCACCATGGGTGGCATCGCCATCGCCGCCTTCGCCGCCAACCTCCTCTCCGTGCTGCTGCTGTGGAAGTGGCGGGAGGGGGATGCGAATATCCGCTCCGTCTGGCTGTGCAGCCGCAACGACGCCTTCGGAAATCTGCTTGTGCTGGCCGCCGCCGCCGGCGTCTTGGGCACCGGCACGCGCTGGCCGGATCTGGCGGTGGCCGCGGTGATGTCCGCGCTGTTCCTCCAGACCAGCCTCCTGACCGCCCGCATTGCCCTGGCGGAACTGCGCGGCGCCCGGACGCATGGCGACCATGCAGGCCACGCCCATTGAGGCGCCGCGCCGATTGATTGACCCTCCCCGGACCGCCGCCTAGAGCAACAGGGTGGTTCCAGGGGAAAAGCCGCATGCGCCTGCAGGGAAAAGCCGCCATCGTCACCGGCGCCGCCTCCGGCTTCGGAGAGGGCATCGCGCGGCGCTTCGCCGCCGAGGGCGCCTGGGTCATCTGCGCCGACATGAACCTCGAGGGTGCGACCCGCATCGCCCAGGAAATCGGCGGCACGCCGATCGGCGGCGACGTCTCCCGCGAGGCCGATGTGCAGGCGCTGGTCGCCAAGGCGGTGGAGGAATTCGGTGGCCTCGACATCGTGGTGAACAACGCCGGCACCACCCACCGCAACAAGCCGATCCTGGAAGTGACGGAGGAGGAGTTCGATCGCGTCTATGCGGTGAACCTCAAATCCATCTTCTGGATGGTGCGCGCCGCGGTGCCGGTGATGCAGAAGCAGGGTCGCGGCGGGTCGATCATCAACATCTCCTCCACCGCCGGCATCCGGCCGCGGCCGGGGCTGACCTGGTACAATTCCACCAAGGGCGCGCTGAACACGGCGACCCAGGCGATGGCGCAGGAATTCGCCAAGGACAACATCCGGGTCAACGCCGTCTGCCCGGTGATGAGCGCGACCGGCCTGCTGACCGAATTCATGGGCGGGCCAGATACGCCCGAGACGCGCCAGAAATTCACCGCCACCATCCCGCTCGGCCGCATGTCGACGCCCGCCGATATCGCCAATGCCTGCGTCTGGCTCGGCGAGGATGCCTCGAGCTTCATCACCGGCGTGCTGCTGCCGGTGGATGGGGGGCGCTGCGCGTGAACCAGGCGGTTTCCCCGGCCGATGCGGGCCGGCCGCTGAACATCCTGTCGATCCAGTCCTGGGTCGCCTATGGCCATGTCGGCAACGCCTCCGCCGTGTTTCCGCTGCAAAGGCTGGGGGCGGAGGTCTGGGCGCTGAACACGGTGCAGTTCTCCAACCACACCGGCTACGGCGCCTGGCGCGGCCAGGTCTTCGGGGCCGAGTTGATCCATGATCTGGTCGAGGGCATCGGCGAGCGCGGCGCCCTGCCGCGCTGCGATGCGGTGCTGTCCGGCTACATGGGCGCGGCCGAGATCGGCGAGGCCATCCTGTCCGCGAGCGCCAAGGTGAAGGCGGCCAATCCGGCGGCGCTCTATTGCTGCGATCCGGTGATCGGCGATGTCGGCCGCGGCGTTTTCGTCCGCCCTGGTATCCCGGAATTCATGCGCGACCGTGCCGTGCCGGCCGCCGATATCCTGACACCGAACCAGTTCGAGCTGGAATGGCTCACCGGCACGACCATCACCACGCTCGGCAGCGCCAAGGCCGCCATCACCGCGCTGCAGGCCAAGGGGCCGCGCTGCGTCATGGTGACGTCCCTGCATGTCGAGGACACGCCGGCGGATGCGATGGACATGCTGGTGGGGGAGGGCGGGCGCTTCCACCGCATCCGCACGCCGCTGCTGCCGATTTCGGTCAATGGTGCGGGGGATGCGATTGCCGCCCTGTTCCTGTTCCACCGGCTGCGCTGGGGCGAGCCCTCCGTCGCGCTGTCCGCCGCCGCATCCAGCGTCCATGGCCTGCTGCGGCGCACGGCGGAGGCCGGGTCGCGGGAGATTCTGACCGTCGCGGCGCAGGAGGAATTCGTCACCCCCTCCCGCGTCTTCCGCGTCGAGGCCTGCTGAGGCAACGAAAGGGGTCCTGGCGCGTTGGGTTCTTCCATCGGGAGAAACGCGCCATGACCGAAAAACGCCATCCTCGCCGTGCCCTGTTCGCCTGGGGCGCCCTGCTCGCGGCGGCGCCGGTGCTGGCGACCCCGGCACATGCTCAGGGCCAGGACATCATCGGCGACGTGCTGCGCCAGTTCCAGGGCGGCGGTGACCCGAACGAGTCCCGGCGCCGCGAGGAGGAAGCCCGCCGCGAACAGCGCGAACGGGAGCGTGAGGCCTATGAGCGCGGCCGGGCGCGGGAACAGCAACGCTCATCCCGCGACCGGGACGACCGCCGTGGCCGCGATGACCGCCAGCGCAGCGCGCGTGAGCGGGACCGTGAACTGGCCGACCAGCAGCGCCGCCTGGCGGAACAGCAGCGCCGGATCGAGGAAGAGCGCCGCCGCCTGCGCTGAGCCTCAATCGGCCGCCGCGGCGAATTGCGCCGCGTGCAGCCGGCGATAGGGGCCATCGGCGGCCAGCAGCTCCGCGTGGCTGCCCTGTTCGGCGATGCCCTGTTCCGTCACCACCAGGATGCGGTCCGCATCGCGGATGGTGGCCAGGCGATGCGCGATGATCAGCGTGGTGCGGCCCTCCGCGAGCTCGGCCAGCGCCTGCTGGATGGCGCGTTCCGTCTCGGTGTCCAGCGCGCTGGTCGCCTCGTCCAGGATCAGGATGGGCGGGTTCATCAGGAAGATGCGAGCGATGGCGAGGCGCTGCTTCTGGCCGCCCGAGAGCTTCACGCCGCGCTCCCCGATGATGGTGTCCAGCCCCTCCGGCAGATCGGCGATCAGCGCATCCAGCCGGGCGCGGCGTGCGGCGTCGCGGATATCCGCCTCGCTGGCGCCGAGGCGGCCATAAGCGATATTCTGCCGGATGCTGCCGGCGAACAGAAACACATCCTGCTGCACCAGCCCGATCTGACCGCGCAGGGAGGCCAGGGTCATCCGGCGGATGTCGATGCCGTCGATGGTGATCCGCCCGCCTTGCACCTCGTAGAAACGCGGCAGCAGCGAACAGATGGTGGTCTTGCCCGCCCCTGAAGGCCCGACCAGCGCCACCGTCTGGCCAGGCGCCACCTCCAGATCCAGGTCGCGCAGCACCGGGCGGTCCGGCGTGTAGCCGAAGGTCACGCGCTCGAACCGCACCGCACCGCGCAGCGGCGGCGCGGGCTTCGCATCCGGCGCATCGGCGATATCCGGCTGCATCGCCATCAGGTCGAGGTAGCTGCGGAAGCCGGCGAGGCCCTTCGGGTAGGTCTCGATCACCGCGTTGATCTTCTCGAGCGGCCGGTAGAACACATTCACCAGCAGCAGGAAGGCCACGAAATCGCCGATGGTGAGGCTGCCGGCGACGATGAAGGCGGCACCCGCCAGCATCACCACCAGCTGCACCAGCCGCATGCCGAGGTAGTTCAGCGTCATGCTGACGGCCATGATGCGGTAGGCATCCAGCTTGGTGCGGCGATACTGCGCGTTGTCGGCGGCGAACAGCTTCTGCTCATGCGCCTCGTTGGCGAAGGCCTTGACCACGCGGATGCCGCCGACCGCTTCCTCGATGCGCGCGTTGAAGGCGCCGACGCGGCCGAACTGCGCCTGCCAGTTCTGCGTCATCCGCCCGCCGTAATGCGCGACGACCCAGGCGACCAGCGGCACGATGCCCGCCGTCAGCAGGGCCAGCGCCGGGCTGACCAGCAGCATCAATGCGAAGGCGCCGAGGAAGGTCAGCACCGCGACCAGCAGATCCTCCGGCCCGTGATGCGCGACCTCCCCAATATCCTCCAGGTTCTTGGTGACGCGGCCGACCAGATGGCCGGTCTTCTGGTTGTCGTAGAAGCGGAAGGACAGGCGCATCAGCTGGTCGAAGGCGCGCCCGCGCAGCTCCGTCTCGATGGCGATGCCGAGCACATGGCCCCAATAGGTGACCACCGCCATCAGCCCCGCATTCAGCAGGTAGATGGCGAGCAGCACGGCGACGGCGAGCCCGATGACGCCCATATCCTGCTGCGGCAGCAGATGGTCGATGAAGGCGCGCACGGCCATGGGGAAGCCGAGCTCCAGCACGCCGGACAGCGCGGCGCAGCCGAAGGCGATCAGCGCCAGGCGCAGATGCGGGCGGTAGAATTGCAGGAATTGTCGGAGCATGGGGCGGCGATACACCACCCCATGCCGCGGCTGCAAACGGTTCTCAGCTTGGCTCGATGCCGGCGGCGCGGATCAGGCGCTGCCAGCGCTGGCTGTCGGCGGCAAGCTGGGCGGCGAAATCGGCCTCGCTGGTCGGGCGCGGGGTCAGGCCGCGGCGGCCGAATTCGGTGACGACCTCCGGGTCCGCCAGAACTTCCCGCACCGTGTCGCCCAGGCGCGTGCGGATGGCGGCGGGCGTCGCCTTCGGCACCAGCACGCCATCCCAGTTCAGCACCTCGAAATCGGCCAGGCCGGATTCGATCATGGTCGGCACCTCGGGCAGGGACGGCGCGCGGCTGCTGGTGGCAACCGCCAGCGGGCGCAGCGTGCCGGCCGCGACATGGGCGGTGACATTGCCGATCGGGGAGAAGGCGAAATCCTGTTCGCCCGCCAGCAACCCCATCATCTGCGGCCCGCCGCCGCGATAGGGCACCGCCACCGTCCGCACGCCCGCGATGCTGTCCAGCAGGATGCCGCAGAGATGGCCGGGGGAGCCGACGCCGCCGGTGCCGTAGGTCAGCGTATCCGGCCGCGCCCTGGCCGCCGCCAGGATATCCGCCACGCTGCGGAAGGGCCTCGCCACCGGCACCACCAGCACGTTGGTCGCATTGAAGATCATCGAAAGCGGGGCGAGGTCGGCGATCGGGTCGAAGGGCATGGACCGCATCAGCGCCGGGTTCACCGCCAGCGTGCCGATATTGGCGGAGACCATGGTGGTGCCGTCCGGCTGCGCCTTGGCCGCGGCATCCGCCGCCAGGTTGCCGCCGGCGCCGGCGCGGTTCTCGACCACCACAGCCTGGCCGAGCCGTGCCGCAAGCCTGGGCTGGATGATGCGCAAGGCGGCATCGGAGGCGCCGCCGGGCGGAAAGCCGATCAGCAGGCGGATCGGCCGGTCGGGCGACCAGCCCTGGGCCCGCGCCAGGGACGGCGCGGCCAGGGTTGCGGCCAGGGCAGCGAGGAGTGGGCGGCGGGTGAGCATGGGCGCGGGTCCTGCGAGAGCTTCCCCGCACACATGCAATGATCACGCCATTCAGATGCGCCGCACGTTGATCGGCAGCGCCATGCCCTTCTGCGGCGTCGAGATGGACTTCCGCCAGGCGCTGTCCACGAAATACTGGCCGAGCGGGATGAAGGGCAGATCCTGCCAGAACTGCGCCTGCAAGCGCCGCGCGATGGCCTTCTGCGCGTCGAGGTCCGGTGCCTCCAGCCATTCGTCGCGCAGCGATTCCAGCGCCGGGCTGGTGGGCCAGCCGAACCAGGCCTGGCGGCCATTGGCGCGCAGCAGCGGATGCACGCCGGGATTGCCGAGGTCGACGCCGCCGAACAGCACGATCAGCGCATTCCAGCCGCCCTCATTCGGCGGGTTCATCCGGCCACGGCGCTGCAGCACCGTGCCCCAGTCGCTGGTGGCGCTTTCGGCATTGAGGCCGGAGCGTTTCAGCGCATCGGTCAGCACCGTCGTCATGGTGTTGTTGTTCACCACATCGGTCGGGTGCAGCACCGTCACCGGCTGGTTGGCGTAGCCGGCTTCCCGCAGCGCCGCGCGCGCCGCATCGAAGCTGCGCGGCCCGGTCAGCACCGAGATGCCCTCATCATTCACCAGCGGGGAGGAGCGCGGGAAGGGTCCCATGCCATCCGACCAAAGCGCCCGGTCGGTGCCCATGATCGAGGTCATGAAGTCGGCCTGGTTGATCGAATGCAGCAGCGCGCGGCGCACCCTTACATCGTCGAAGGGCGGGTGCAGGTGGTTGAAGCGGAGGTTGGCCATCAGCCCGCCGAAATCCACCCGCTCCACCGTGATGTCCCGGTTCCGCGCCAGCACCGGGCGCAGATCCGGCGCCACCTGCTCATACCAGTCGATCTCGCCGGACTGGATGGCGGCGGCGGCGGTGCCGGCATCGGTGATGATGTTGAATTCCACCCGCTCGAAATGCGCGATCTTGGCGCCGCCGAGCAGGCTGGGCGGGTTCGGGTTCGGCACGTAGTCGGCGAAGCGCTGATAGACCACGCGGGCGCCGGACAGGCGCTCACTTGCCACGAAGCGATAGGGGCCGCTGCCCACCACCTCGGTGAAGGGGGTGGTCGGGTCCACCGTCGCGAAACGCTCGGGGAAGATGAAGCAGGGGTAGGATGAGGGTTTTCCCAATGCCTCCAGCATGGGACCGAAGCGCTGCTTCAGGCGGATCTCGAAGCGGCGGTCGTCCAGCGCCGTCATGCTCTCGGTGCGGGCGCGCAGCGTCTGGCCCAGCGTGTCCCGGGCCGACCAGCGGGCGATCGAGGCGATGGCATCCTGCGCGCGGATCGGCGTGCCGTCGTGGAACTTCGTGCCGGGGCGCAGGGTGAAGATCCAGCGCAGCCCGTCATCCTCCACCACATGCCCCTCGGCCAGCTGCGGCCGCATGGTGAAGTTGGTGTCCGGGCCGTACAGCGTGTCCCAGCACATATGGCCGTGGTTGCGGACGCCGTAGCTGGTGGTGTTCAGCGGGTCGAGCGTGGTGACATCCGCCTGCGGGATGAAGCGCAACGTATGGGCGGCCGCACCCTGCGCCAGGGCGGGCGCGGGCAGCGACAGGGGAAGGGTGGCTGCGGCCATTCCGGTCAGCAGGCTGCGGCGATGCATGGGGGGTCTCCGTCGCGTATACTGTGCGGCATCCTGCAAGCGATTGCGCCTGCGACGCAACCGCCCTTGAAGCCCCACGGCCTCGGTGCCAGATGCGCCGCAGGTCCGGGCCCCTCTGGCGTGCCGCGTCATGTCGGACCTCCCTGGTGGAGGTTTCAGCCCATGCCGCAGATTTTCGGCGACCTGATCGCCTGGCTGGTCGCCGCTTTCCTGGTCAATCCGCTGACCGCGGAGGTGCAGTCCCGTCTGGTGGCGGCGAATGCACCCCCGGCCATCGTGGCCCAGGTCGCCGCCTGTGGCGCGGCGGCGGCGCCGCTGCTGCTGCAACGTGCGACGGAAGATCCCTGGTGGGCGATCCGTACCGGATTCGCCACCTGGATCGGCACCCTCCAGCCCGATGCGGTGTTGGGGCAGGCCGCGCCCCGTTGTGGGCCGGCGATGCAGGCGGCTCGACCGTTTCTGCTGCGAAACTGAGCAGAAGCCGCCCGGCTGAAACGAAAAGCTGCCGCCGTACCGGTTGCGTGCCGGGCAGGGCGTCGCGCATGATCACCCGGCAAACAAACGGGGAGGCCCACGATGGCCATCATGATTCCGCGCCGCAGCGCCCTGCTGCTCGGCGCCGCGGCGCTTTCCATGCCGGCAATCCGCACAGCCCAGGCCCAGCAGACCTTCGAATGGGTCGCCGGTTCCGTCGGCGGCGGCTGGTACACCATGGCCGCGGGCCTTTCCTCCCTGATCGGCGAGGAGAACCCGAATATCCGCATCCGCGTGGTGCCCGGCGGCGGCCTGGCCAATTCCACCCGCGTGAACAATGGCCAGTCGCAGCTCGGCTGGGGCATTGATGCCTTCACCGCCGCGGCCGCCCGCGGCGAGGACCCCTACCGCGCCAAGCATGAGAACCTCCGCAGCCTTGGTTCCGGCTACAGCCCGACCGAGCACAACCTGGTCCGCGCCGTGGGCTCGGGGCCGGAGGGGATGCGGGAGATCCTGACCCAGCGCGGCCTTAAGATCGCCTGCCCGCAGCGGTCCTCCACAGATGAGATGACGCTCCAGCGCATCCTGCGCTTCCTGGGCACCAGCCCGGACAAGATCCGCAGCGAGGGTGGCCGCTACCTGAATGGCAGCTACGCCGATATCGGTGCCGCCTACGCCGATGGCCAGGTGGACTACCTGTACGCCGCGCTCGCCAAGCCGGCCGCGATCCTGACCGAGATCGGTCAGGGCCGCCGCGCCTCGCAGCTCGTCGGCTTCCCCGACGATGTCCGCAAGCATCTGATCGACACCTACGCCTATGCCGAGGGCGTGCTGCCGGCCGCCACCTATCCGCAGCTGCAGAGCGCGGACCTGAAGGTGACGACGATGGACAGCGTCATCCTGGTGCATGAATCGGTGCCGGATGAGGTTGCCTACGGCATCACCCGCACGCTGATCAAGAATCGCGGCACGCGGCTGACGCAGATCCACGCCAGCATGGGCGCCTTCGACCCGGCGGTGGCGTGGAAGTACAACGGCGTGCCGTTGCACCCCGGCGCGGCGCGGGCCTTCCGCGAAGCCGGCGCGATGCCGGCCTGATCGACGGCAGGGCTGGCGCGACAGAATGCGTGATCTCGCCGGCCCACTGAAGTGGGTCTGTTGGGGCTGGGCCGCGGCGGCTGCCGCGGTCCACCTGTATTTCGGCGGCACGGGCTTCCCCGAGCCAATCCAGATGCGCGGCTTCCACCTGCTCATCTTCACGCCGCTGCTGTTCATCCTGTACCCGGCATCCAGGACCCGCTCACCCCGCCATCGCCCTTCGGCGCTGGACCTGGTCTGGGCGGTGGCATCCGGCGTGCCGCATGCCTGGGTGATGTGGAACTGGATGGCGGTCGCCGACCGCATGGAATATGTCGATCCCTTCACGCCCACCATGATGGCGCTTGGCGTGATCGCCATCGTCACGCTGCTGGAGGCGATCCGCCGCGCGGTGGAACCGGGGCTTGCGATCATGGTCGCCGTCTCGCTGGCCTATATGCAGTTCGGCTGGTTGATCCCCGGCCTGCTGAACGCCCGGCCCTTCACGCCGGAGGAGATTGTCGAAGCCGCCTGGCTGGTGCCGACCGCGGGTGGCGTCTATGGCCCGCTGACCGGCATCGTCGCCACCATCATCGCCGTCTTCATCCTGTTCGGCAGCTTCATGCAGGGCAGCGGCACCGGCCGGTTGTTCTCCAATTTCGGCACCGCCGTCGCCGGGCGCTATTCCGGCGGGCCGGCCAAGGTCGCGGTGGTGACATCGGGCCTGTTCGGCACGATGAGCGGGTCCTCCGTCTCCAACGTCGTCACCACCGGGTCCATGACCATCCCGCTGATGATGCGCGTCGGCTACCGGCCCGCCGTGGCCGGCGGCATCGAGAGTGCATCGAGCGTCGGCGGCGCGCTGATGCCACCGGTGATGGGGGCGGCCGCCTTCGTCATGGCCGAGATCACCAACATTCCCTAC
>NZ_JAUYTS010000059.1 GCF_030695085.1 Falsiroseomonas sp.
GGCTCGACAGGCCCTGGGCATGGTGGTGGCGCAGGAACCATTCGAAGACGTGGCGGTTCGCTGTCAGTCCGTAGGAGAAGAAGTCATCGCCCATCAGCTTGCGGGCGGCGCGCAGATTTTCCTCCACGAAGGGCAGCGTGACCTTGGTGGCGGAGGTGTCGGCCAGCCTCGCCAGCGCCACGGCCTTGGATTTCTCAAAGGCTTTCTGGACTGCCGCGGGCAGCCAGGGGTGCCGGTCCACCAGGGTCTTCCGAACCCCCAGCACATGCATGACGGGAAAGATGCGGGTCTTGCGGAACCAGGCCTGCGCGGCGGCGGTCGGGTCCGGGTACAGCCAGTCGATATGTGGCTCACCACGCTCGAAGCAGGAGGGCGCGCGTGGGCCCATCACACCGTCCAGCTCGCCCGCCGACAGCATGCCGGAAATCGTGGCCCCTTCCGGCGCATTCTCGATCCTCACGCCTGGCGGGAGCTGCAGAAGAATCTTCTCGACCCGGCCGGGCGTGTCGTAGCCGCCGCGCACCCAGGTGATCTCCTCGGGGCGAACGCCATGCTCCTCCTCCAGGATCGCCCGCGCCCAGACATTGGCGGTGAGCTGATACTCCGGGATGCCGATGCGCTTCCCGCGCAGATCCTCCGGCCGCGCAATGCCGTGATCGGTCCGCACCACGATGCAGGTGTGACGGAAGGCGCGGGAGGGAAACACCGGCACGGCGACATAGGGAGAGTCCCCCTTGGCGACCCGCACGGCGTAGGAGGACAGCGACAATTCGCAGATGTCAAAGGCCTCATGCCGGAAAGCGCGGAAGAAGATCTCCTCCGGCTCCAGCAGCATGAATTGCGGATCGACCGCATCGATCTGCACCTCCCCATCCACCAGCGGGCGCATGCGGTCATAGGGGCCGATGGCGATAGAAAGCTGGAGTTTCGTCACCTGCTATTCCGCCGCGATCTGGGACGGGGCGTCGACGAACAGGCTGCGTTCCATCTCCGTCGTCCCGAAGCTCCGCCAATCTGTGGTTTTGGGCACCACGCCTTCGAAGCTTGAGATATCCTTCAGCGGCACGCGCGGTTCCGTCCGGCCGAGTGCCGGGGCACCCTCGGCCAGGGCGCGCGCCGCCTCGATCATCAGGCGGCGCCATTGCACGATGGCGACGTCACTGGCGCCGAGGCGTTCGGTGGTACGGTCGGCGATCGGGCCCATGCTCTCCCACATCGCCATGTCCTGCGCCGGGATGCCCTTGATGCCGGTGAAATTGCCCAGCGCCATCAGGCGGCGATCCTGACCGTAGTCATTCTCGCGCACCCGGTTCTTCTGCCACTCCGCATCCACGTCGATGCCCGGCTGCAGCGCCAGGAATTTGCGCCAGTCCTCGGTGGAGGGCACGTCCGGCCCTTCGCCCCAGGCCATGAAATAGAACCAGCTGTGGTGGTCATCGATCGGCACCGTCACCTGCGCCACGTTGTAGCTGGCATTGGGCGGGATCAGCGATGTGACAGGTGCGACGAAGGTGGTGATGCGGACATAGTCATGGGTTGCCGCATTGGCGATCGGCCGGCGAATGGCGGCGTAGCGGAAGCCGTAGGAGGTCAGCTGCACCTGCAGCTTCGGCGCCTTGTCCGTCGATGGCCGCGTCCAGTTCTTTGCATTCGCCCCGGCCCGGCCAACGCGGGCCGGCACCATGTCTGAGGAATGCAGCGAGGAGGAGTGGGCGCTGTCGATCTGCCCCTCGACGATCTGCGCCCAGTTGCAGGGCACCATGGTCTTGCCGATGGCGACGCGCGTCTCCGGCGTCGGCGCGAAGGGCGGCGGTTCGAATGCCGGCATGTCGGCGCGGTCGCCGAGAAAGGCCCAGACGAAGCCACCGGCCTCCTCCACCGGGAAGCTCGGATGCTTGAAGCGGGCGGCGGCGCAGGCCTCCGGCGGCTCGCTCGGCATTTCGAGGACGTTGCCCTCCACGTCGATCTTCCAGCCGTGATACAGGCAGCGCAGGCCGCCTTCCTCGTTGCGGCCGTAATAGAGGGACGCCTTGCGATGCGGGCAGGCCTCCGCCACCAGGCCGAGGCGGCCCTCGCTGTCGCGGAAGGCCACCAGCTTTTCGCCCAGCACCTGCACCCGTACGGGCTTGCCGTCCGGCTCCTCCACCTCCTCCGACAGGCAGACCGGCAGCCAGTGGCTTCGCATCAGCCGGCCCATCGGGGCATCGCCGGTGACGCGGCAGAGCAGGTCGTTTTCGTCCTGGGTGAGCATGGCGGTCCCTCCCATATGCTTAGGTCGCTAAGATATGCGGCGAGGGCCTTGGGCTGTCCAGGGCGGTTGACCCGGTTTGATTAGCTTTCTAAGTATTTTCCGGACTTTGAGAGGATGGCGGCATTGGAAGACGGCTTCACCCCGCTGCGAGTCCTGGCCGCCGAACGCATTGCGGAGGATATCTTCCGCTTCGACCTAGCGCATCCGTCCGGCGCGGATCTGCCCGAATTCACCGCTGGCGCGCATCTGCGGGTGCAGGTGCCAGGGGGGGTGGAACGGCGCTACTCGCTGTGTTCCGACCCCGGCGAGACGGCGGGCTATTCCATCGCGGTGAAGCGAGATGCGGCGGGCCAGGGTGGGTCGGTGGCGCTTTGCGATGGGGTAAAGGCCGGCGACCTGCTGCCCTGCGCGCCGCCGCGGAACGATTTCCCGCTGGCGGGGCGCCCGGCCGCGCGGCTGTTCATCGCGGGCGGCATCGGCATCACGCCGATCATGGCGATGATCCGGCATCTGGAAGCGGTGGGCGGGCCGCCCTGGAAGCTGGTCTACCTCACCCGCTCCGCCGCGCAGACCGCCTTCCTGGCGGAGCTTCAGCCCTTCCGCGGCAAGGTGACGATCCACCATGATGGCGGCGATCCCGACCGCGCCTTCGACCTGTGGCCCCTGCTGGAACAGCCGAAGGGCCGGCACATCCATTGCTGCGGGCCGCGCGGGCTGATGCAGGCGGTGCGGGACATGACCGGCCACTGGTCCTCCGCCGCCGTGCATTTCGAGGATTTTTCGGCCGGCAGCGGGCAGAAGCGGCCGGATGATGTGGCCTTCACGGCGCGGCTCGCGCGCTCGGGCACCGAAATCCCCGTTCCGGCGGGCACCACCCTGCTGGCGGCGCTGCATGCGGCCGGCCATGCCGTGCCCTTTTCCTGCGAAAGCGGCACCTGCGGGTCCTGCCGCACCGGGCTGGTCTCGGGCCAGGTTGATCATCGCGACCTGGTGCTGATGGAGCATGAGAAGGCCATGGCCATACTGCCCTGCGTCTCCCGCGCCGCACCGGGCTGCGACACGCTGGTGCTCGACCTGTGACGCGGGAGGCTGCGCCGGAGCTGGATCTGCGCCCGCCGGAGCCGGCGCGGCGGCTGCGGCTCGGCGTGGCGGGGCTTGGCCGCGCCTTCATGTTGATGTTGCCGAGCCTGGCGCACCACCCGCGCATCCAGCTCGTCGCCTGCGCCGATCCGCGGCCGGAGGCGCGCATCCGCTTCACCGCCGATTTCGACGCGCCCGCCTATGCCGATTTCGGCGCGCTGTGCGAGGACCGCCAGGTGGAGGCGATCTACCTGGCCACGCCGCACCAGTTTCACGCGGCGCAGGTGGCACGTGCGGCGGATGCCGGGAAACACCTGCTGGTGGAGAAACCCCTGGCGGTGACGCTGGCGGAAGCGGCCTCGATGGTGGAACGCGCCCGGGCCGCCGGGGTGCGGCTGCTGTTGGGCCACAGCCATGGCCAGGACGGTCCGGTGCTGGCCGCGCGCCGCATGATCGCCGCCCGGGAATACGGCGCGCCGCGCATGATCACCGCGCTGAACTACACCGATTTCCTGTACCGCCCGCGCCGGCCGGAGGAGCTGGACACCAGCCAGGGCGGCGGCGTGGTGTTCAGCCAGGGCGCGCATCAGGTGGATGTGGTGCGGCTGCTCGGCGGCGGCCTGGTCCGGTCGGTCCGTGCCGCGACCGGCGCCTGGGACCCGGCGCGGCCGACGGAAGGCGCCTATACCGCCTTCCTCGATTTCGAGAATGGCTGCACCGCCAGCCTGACCTATTCCGGCTATGGCCGCTTCGACAGCGATGTGTTCCTCGATTGGGTGGGGGAGATGGGACAGCCGAAGGACCCGTCCCGCCACGGCATGGCCCGCGCCGCCCTGGCGGGCCTGCCTGATGCGGCGGCCGAGGCGGCGCTGAAGGCGACCCGCACCTATGGCGCCCCCGGCCACCCCCCCGGCCTGCCACCGGCCGAGCCGCCGCGCTTCCACAACCAGTTCGGCCTGGTGATCGCGAGCTGCGAGCGGGCCGACCTCCGGCTGACCGCGCAGGGCGTGGAGATCCACGGCGACACCACTCGCCTGCTCCGCAAGACCCCGCTGCCCGCGGTGCCGCGTGGGGAGGTGCTGGACGAGCTTTGTGCTGCCGTGCTGGATGGCACCCCGCCGCTGCATGACGGCGCCTGGGGCATGGCCACGCTGGAGGCCTGCCTCGCCATCCTGCAATCCGCCCGCGAGGGCCGAGAGGTCGCGCTGCACCACCAGGTGGCGCCGAAGGACAAGTGACACGATGCCCACCCTCCGAATCGAGCCGCGCCAGGACACCGCCACCGGCCTGTTCTTCCTGGAAGTTTTCCTGCCCGCCGAGGCCGCCTCCCCCTTCGTCAGCACCGCGCCCCGTTATGCCAGTGCCGCGGCGGCGGAGCAGGACCTGATCGCGACCCTGACCGCCGCGGCGAACCGACCCCGCGCATGAGCGACCGCGAATCGGCGCTGCCTTTCGACGAAAGCCTCGGCTACCTGGTGCGGGATCTGAACCGTCGCATCCAGCGCAACCTCCAGGCCCGCATCCAGCCCAGCGGCGCCACGCTCGGCGCCTGGTATTTCCTGCGCGTGCTGTGGGAGGAAGAAAGCCTGACCCAGCGCGAATTGGCGCAGCGCATCGGCATGCAGGAACCCACCGCGGTCATCGCCCTGCGCGGCATGGAGGAAGCCGGCTGGATCATCCGCGACCGCAGCGAGGAAGACCGCCGCAAGGTGCATATCCGCCTGACCGATGCCGGCCGCGCCCTGCGCGGCACGCTGCTGCCGGAAGCCAAGGCGGTGATCAGCCAGGCGCTCGGCGGCATGAGCGCGGCGGAGGTCGACACCCTGCTCGATCTGCTGCGGCGCGCTCGCGCCAATCTGGCGGAACCGCCTATCGCGCCAGGTGCGCCGCGGCGGCGGCGACGCACAGGCTGAAGACCTCCAGCGAATCGAAGGGCAGATCTGCGCCGCCCGGCGGCAGGAAGATGGGCAGACCGCCGGAATGCTCCACGGCACCGGGTATCATGAGATTATCCGGCAGCCCGAAGCCGCCCACCGTCAGCCCTGCCATCGGGTCCGGCACCGCCGCCGTCTGCAGCAAGCTGCGGGCCGCAAAGGGCGTGGCACTGTTGGAATAGCCGAAGATCGGCCGGCCCCGCCCGAGAAACCAGCCTAGCTCCACCAGCGTACCGGCATCGGCGGAGGCGCCGCGGAACGGGGTGAGGTTGGCGATCACCAGATTGGCGCGCTCCATCATCGCCAGGTCCTTGGCAAAGATAACCCGCCACGCCTCGGCCTCCGGCATGGCCGCCAGGGAGGCGACGTCCTCGTTCAGGGGCGGCAGGGCGGTGATGCCATGCCGGGCGCAGATCGCGGATTTCCGGGCCGCCTGCGCCAGGGCGTCGGGCAGAAAAACGTCGGGACCAGCGAGATAGGCGAGAGGCATGGCGCCAAGCTGACCACGCGGCGCGCAGCCTGTGCAAGCGGCGGGCAGAAGCGCTGCCGATGGGCGCCCTTATTGGAAAACGGCTCTGGCCCGCCACGGGGCGCTTCTGGCAGGGTCGCGCCATGAGGATATCGATTTGAAGCCGGCCCCCTTCGCCTGGCATGCGCCGGATGAACTGGAGGCAGCCCTGGCGCTGAAGGCCGAGCATGGCGGCGAGGCGCGCTTCCTGGCCGGCGGGCAATCCCTGGTTCCCGCGATGAACTTCCGGGTGGCGCAGCCGGCGGTGCTGGTGGATCTGAACCGCATAGCGACGCTCGATACGCTCGGCTTTACCGCCGATGGCACACTGGTGATCGGCGCGATGTGCCGCTACCGGCGTATCGAACGCGATGCCGACGTGGCCCGCCGCCTGCCAATGCTGGCGGAGGCGCTGGCGGAGGTGGCGCATCCGCAGATCCGAACCCGCGGCACCCTGGCCGGCAACCTGTGCCACGCCGATCCGGCGAGCGAGATGCCGGCGGTGATGCTTGCGCTGGCAGCCCGCTTCCTGCTGCGCCGGAAGGGCGGCGAAAGGCTGGTCGCGGCGCGGGACTTCTTCCTCGGCCCGCTGGCGACCGCGCTGGCGGAGGATGAGATGCTGGCGGAAATCCACATCCCTGCCCTGCCGCCCGGTAGCGGCACGGCGTTTCTGGAAGTGGCGCGGCGTCGCGGCGACTACGCGATGATGGGCGTCGCGGCGGTGCTGCGGCGCGGGGCGGATGGGCGCTGCGCCGCGGCGCGACTGACGCTGTGCAGCGCCGGGCCGGTTCCGCTGGCGGCGGACCGCGCCGCTTCCAGCCTGCTCGGCACCCGCCTGACCGCCGGGGATTTCGCCGCAGCCGCGGCGCTGGTCGGGGCCGAGATCGACCCGATGGGCAGCGTTCAGGCCTCGCCCGCCTATCAGCGCCACTTGGCCGGCGTGCTGGTGACACGCGCGCTGTCCCTGGCCGCGGAGCGTGCGGCATGAAGATCACTGTCCGAATCAACGGCGCCAACCACACGCGGGATGTCGAGCCGCGCCTGCTGCTGAGCGACTTCCTGCGCCACGACTGCGGCCTGACCGGCACCCATGTCGGCTGCGAGCACGGTGTCTGCGGCGCCTGCACCATCCTGTGGGACGGCGCACCCGCCCGTGCCTGCCTAGCCTTTGCGGTGCAGGCGGAGGGGCATGAGCTTCGCACCGTGGAGGGCCTCGCCCCCGGCCCGGGCCAGCTCAACCCGCTGCAGCAGGCGTTCCAGGATTCGCACGGCCTGCAATGCGGCTACTGCACGCCTGGCATCCTGATGACGATGACCGCCTTCCTCGAGGAAAACCCGAAGCCGGATGAGGCGCAGGTGCGAGAGGCCCTGTCCGGCAATCTCTGCCGCTGCACCGGCTACCAGCACATCGTCGACGCCGTGCTGCGGGCGGCCCGAGCTGCGGAGCAGCGAAAGCCAAACGCATGAACAGCTTCGGCCGCCCGCTGACCCGCAACGAGGACCCGCGCCTGCTGCGTGGCGAGGCGCTGTTCGTCGATGATGTAGAACTGCCCGGGCTGCTGCATGTGGCGTTCTTCCGCAGCCCGCATGCGCATGCGCATCTGGTGTCGCTCGACGTCACGGCGGCGCGTGCGCGGGAAGGCGTGGTGGCCGTGGTGACCGCGGCCGATCTCGGCGATTATTGGCAGCCAGGACCGCTGCTGGTGCCCCCGCCGCCGGTGCCGGGGATGGTGTTCAACCAACGCTGCCAGGTCCCGCTGGTCCGCGACACCGCGCGCCATGTGGGCGAGCCCGTCGCCATGGTGATCGCCGCGAGCCGCTACATCGCCGAGGACGCCGTGGGCGACATCTCCGCGGAATGGGAAACGCTACCCGCGGTCGGTGACCTTGAGGCCGCGCTCGCATCCGGTACAGCGTATGTGCACGCTGATCTCGGCACCAATGTCGCGGCAGAGGTGCATCAGGCGCGCGGCGACTACGACGCGGCGGCCCGCGCCGCGCATCTCATTTTGAAGCGCCGCTTCACCTATGACCGCGGCGCCTCCATCCCGATGGAAACGCGCGGCGTGGTCGCGCAATGGGACCCGCGCGCGGATCGGCTGACGGTTTGGGACACGACCCAGGCGCCGGTCGTCATCCGCAACGGGCTCGCGGGCATGCTCGGGCTGAGCGAGCGGCAGGTGCGCGTCGTCGCGCCAAATATCGGCGGCGGCTTCGGGCCGAAGATGATGATGTTCTACCCCGAGGAAGTGCTGGTGCCCTGGGCCGCGATGCGCCTCGGCCGGCCGGTGAAATGGATCGAGGACCGGTTGGAGCATTTCTTCGCCACCACGCATGAACGCAGCCAGATCCATGATGCCGAAATCGCGCTGGATGCCTCGGGCAAGATCCTCGGCGTGAAGGATGTGTTCCTGCACGATACCGGTGCCTATGACCCCTATGGGCTGACGGTGCCGCTGAACAGCCAGTGCACGCTGCTCGGCTGCTACGTTGTGCCGGCCTATGACAGCCGCTTCACCGCCGTCTTCACCAACCGCACGCTGGTCACGCCCTATCGCGGCGCCGGTCGGCAGCACGGCGTCTTCGTGATGGAGCGTTTGCTGGATCTGGCGGCACGGGAACTGGGGCTGGACCGCGCGGAAATCCGGCGGCGCAATTTCATCCCGGCCGACGCCTTCCCCTTCGACCAGGGCGTGATCTACCAGGATTTTTCGCGCCTCAGCTATGACAGCGGCGACTACGAGCCGATCCTCGACAAGGCGCTGGCTGCCATCGGCTACGCGGACTTCATCGCGCGGGTGCAGCCGGAGGCACGCGCGGCCGGGCGCAGCCTGGGTCTTGGCCTGGTCTGCTATGTCGAGGGTACCGGCATCGGCCCCTATGAGGGCGCGAAGGTGCAGGTGCAGAGCTCGGGCAAGGTCAGCCTCGCCACTGGCATCGGCAGCCAGGGCCAGGGCCACGCCACCGCCTTCGCCCAGGTGGTCGCCGAGCAGCTCGGCGTCGATGTGCGGGATGTGGAGGTGACGACCGGCGATACCGACCAGTTCTATTGGGGCGTCGGCACCTTTGCGAGCCGAGGCGCCGTGGTGGCGGGCAGCGCGGCGCATGAGGCGGCGAAGGTGGTGCGCCAGAAGGTCCTGAAGACAGCGGCGGCGCATTTCGAATGCGCGGAGGAAGACCTCGTCCTCGCGGACGGCAAGGTGCATGTCGCCGGCGTGCCCGACCATGCCATCACGCTCGGCAAACTGGCGGGGCTGGCGAACCCGATGCGCGGCGCCGTCACGCCCGGCACCGAGCCCGGGCTCGAGGCCACCAGCTATTTCGGACCCGCCAGCGGCGCCACGGCGAGCGGCGTGCATGCGATGATCATCGAGTTTGATGCCGGCACGCTGCGCCCCACCATCCTGGATTATGTGGTGGTGCATGATTGCGGCACGGTGATCAATCCGCTGATCCTCGCAGGACAGATTCATGGCGGCGTCGCACAGGGCATCGGCAACGCCTTCTTTGAACAACTCGCCTGGGACGAGAATGGCCAGCTCCTGAACGCCAGCCTGGCCGACTACCTGATCCCCACAGCACTCGACGTGCCGCGCATGCGGCTGGAACACACCGTCACGCCCTCCCCCCTCAATCCGCTCGGGGTGAAGGGCGCCGGTGAGGCGGGTGCCATCCCGGTCGGCGCGCTGTTCGCGCAGGCGATCGAGGATGCGCTGCAACTGCCGGCGCGGGGCATCGAGATCCTGGAAATGCCACTCGGCCCCTCCCGTCTTTTCGAGATTACACAGCGTGGCTGAACCCGTCATCGCCGCCCGCGACCTGTCGCTTGTCTTCACCACGCGGGACGGCCCGGTGCAGGCGCTGTCCAACGTCAACCTGGACATCGCGCCGGGGGAGTTCATTTCCCTGATCGGACCCTCCGGCTGCGGCAAGACCACGCTGCTCCGCGTCATCGCCGACCTCGAACACGCAACCGGCGGCAGCATTGCGGTGAATGGCCGCACGCCGGAACAGGCGCGGCTGGCACGGGATTATGGCTATGTCTTTCAGGCTCCGGCGCTCTATCCGTGGCGGACCGTCCTGGGCAATGTGATGCTGCCGTTGGAGATCATGGGCATTCCGCGTGCGGAGCGTGCGGCGCGGGCAAAGGCGCAGCTCGCGCTGGTCAACCTCTCGGGCTTCGAGCGCAAGTTCCCGTGGCAGCTTTCCGGCGGCATGCAGCAGCGCGCCTCCATCGCGCGTGCGCTCGCCTTCGAGCCCAGGCTGCTGCTGATGGATGAACCCTTCGGCGCGCTGGATGAGATTGTCCGGGACCATCTGAACGAACAGCTGCTGAAGCTCTGGGCCGCGACCCGGAAGACGGTGGTCTTCGTGACCCATTCGATTCCGGAGGCGGTTTTCCTCTCCACCCGCATTGTCGTGATGTCGCCTCGACCGGGGCGAATCACGGATATCATTGATTGCGACCTCGGCCTCGACCGTCCGCTCGAAATCCGCGAAACGCCCGAATTCCTCCGCATCGCGCAGCGGGTGCGCGAAGGGCTGCGCGCCGGCCATTCCTACGATGTCTAGGAACCTCCTGCCCGTACTGACCATCTGCGCCGGCCTGATCCTGCTGTGGTATGGCGGTGCCATCTGGATGAACTGGCAGGTCGTGGCGGATACGCAGGCGCGCGCCGGCGCCACGCCGGGCCTGATGGACATGGTCCGCCTGACGTTGAACCACGCCCGCCCGCTGCTGCCCGCGCCGCACCAGATCCTGGATGAGCTGTGGCGCAGCACCGCCACGCTGCCCGTCACCTCTCGCCGCAGCCTGGTGCATCATGCCTGGGTCACGCTTTCCGCCGCGCTGGTGGGCTTCGGCATGGGCACGGCCGTTGGCGTGCTGCTGGCCGTCGCGGTGGTGCATATCCGGGCGCTGGAACGCAGCCTGATGCCGTGGATCGTGGCCTCCCAGGCCGTGCCGGTGCTGGCGCTGGCGCCGATCGTCATCGTAGCGCTTGGTGCCATGGGGCTTGAGGGGCTGCTGCCGAAGGCGATCATCGCCGCCTATCTGTGCTTCTTCCCCATCGCCATCGGCATGGTGAAGGGGCTGCGCGCGCCGGATGCCATGGCGCGGGACCTGATGCGAACCTGGTCGGCCACACCGGCGCAGATGTTCTGGAAGCTGCGCCTGCCGGCCTCCCTGCCCTTTCTGTTCGCCGGGTTGAAGGTGGCGATGGCCGCGGCGGTGGTCGGCGCCATCGTGGCGGAGCTGCCGGCCGGGGCGCAGGCGGGGCTCGGCGCACGGCTGCTGGCAGGGTCCTATTTCGGCCAGACCATCCAGATCTGGGCGGCCCTGGTGGCAGCCGCGATCCTTTCCGCCACGCTGGTCGGCGCCCTGGGCGCGGCGGAACGCGCCGTGGCGCGACGCATGGGCATGCGGGCGTGACGGCGCTGCTGGCCCTGGCCGTCATCGCCAGCTTCGGCGCACTGACGGTGGCCGCGCATGCCGGGGCAGCAGGGGCGCTGTTCTGGACCAGCGTCATCGCGGCAACAGGGTTGGCCGCCTGGCTGGTGCAGCGCCTGGGTGATGCGCCGGAACGCGGCCTGCCTTCGCTCGGCGCACCGCTTGTGTTCGGCGCCGCGCTGCTCGCGCTGTGGGAGGTACTGGTGGTCGGCCTCAGCGTTCCGATGGTGCTGCTGCCCGCACCCTCGGCCATCGCGCTGCGCATGGCCTCCGCCGGGCCGCTGCTGTGGCAGGATTTCACGCAGACCTTCCTGAAGGCAGTACTGGCCGGTTACGCCATCGGCTGCGGTGCGGGGTTCATGTTGGCGCTGGTGGCGGACCGGGTGCCGTTCCTGCGGCGCGGCCTGTTGCCGCTCGGCCATCTGGTGGCGGCGCTGCCGGTGGTGGGCATCGCGCCGATCATGGTGATGTGGTTCGGCTTCGACTGGCCGTCCAAGGCCGCCGTCGTCGTCGCCATGACCTTCTTCCCGATGCTGGTGAACACCGTGGCGGGCCTCGCCGCCGCCGGTGCGCTGGAGCGCGACCTGATGCGCAGCTACGCCGCCAGCCCCGGCCAGACGCTGTGGCTGCTGAAACTGCCAGCGGCCCTGCCGTTCATCTTTACCGCGCTGAAGGTCAACGCGCCGCTGGCGCTGATCGGCGCGATCGTCGCGGAGTTCTTCGGCAGCCCGACCTACGGCATGGGCTTCCGCATCACGACGGAGGCCGCGAAACTCGCGCTCGATCTGGTCTGGGCGGAAATCATTGTCGCGGCGGTGGCGGGTTCGGCATTCTACGGGCTGGTCGCCCTGGCCGAGCGCGCCGCGACCTTCTGGCACCCTTCGGTCCGCTCATGACAACAGGAGAGACAGCTATGCGACGAGCCATTCTGAGTGGGCTGGTAGGCCTCGGCCTGCTGGCAGGTGCCGCGGCGGCACAGGCGCAAGAACGCGTGACCCTGCAGCTGAAGTGGGTCACCCAGGCGCAGTTCGCCGGCTACTACGTGGCGCAGGCGCGCGGCATGTACCGTGCCGCCAACCTCGACGTGCGGATCAATGCCGGTGGACCGGACATCGCCCCGCCGCAGATCATGGCCGGCGGCCGTGCCGATGTGGTGGTGGAGTGGATGCCGGCGGCGCTGGCCAGCCGGGAGCGTGGCGTGCCGCTGGTGAACATCGCGCAGCCCTTCAAGCAATCCGGCCTGATGCTGACCTGC